>PWUQ01000046.1 GCA_003563585.1 Candidatus Parvarchaeota archaeon | reverse complement strand
ATTATCCTGAAAAATTTACAGATTTATTATTAAATAAAGAATTTGCTTTAGGACATATAATGCCTAAATATGCAATTGAAAGTTTGAATGAAAAAATATTTAAGCAAATGATTGAAAAATCAAATGAAGAGATAAAATATTGTATCATAGATTCAAAAGGTTGTAATAGAAAAGGAGAAATAATTAGAATGTGTAAGAAAAATGAATTAAAAGTGATGAAAATATGAATTTAATGTTTCAAATTATTACAACTCTTGCACTAGTTATTGGTATCTTTTTAGGAGAAGCGGTTTCAACAAAGGCTTTTGGAACATTCAAAAAATGGTGGTATTATTTAATTGAAATTGTTCTTTTTGTAACAATAATTGTTGTTGTTTTTAGTATAATCGAAATAGAAATTTACGCGGAGAATATCTCTTATCTAATATCCTTTTTAATTGGTTTTATAAGTATAATATTCGCAAGAGGATTAATTTCTGGGTTGGGATTTTTTTCTGTGCATTTTAAAGAAAAAGTTTTGAAAAAAAGAGATGAATTGGATTATATAATCGGTTTAAAGCAAGCTCTCAAAAGAAGACGTTTTAAAAAAGAGGAAATTAAAAAAATATTGAAAGAAGTTGGGTTCTCTGATAAAAAGGTTGAAAAGGTTGAAAAATTTTTTAAAGAGTAGAAAGCCTTATTAATGATTTAGTACTTTTTAGTAAATAAGGGGTGTAAATGGCAAAATACAAAATTGTCAAACTTGGCAGAAAAAATTATTTAGTATTTGATTGGAAAGATTATGCTACAACTGCTTCTTTAGGAGATACTATTTGTTTCAAAGAACTTTTCAAAAAAATCATTGATTTCCCTTATATCGATAATGTAATATTCAAAAAATCTTATAGGAAAATTTTAGATATAGATTCTTTTAAAATTTTTAAAGAATATGTCGATGTAATAAATAATCTTCCTGAAGAACCAGATTTGTGTGATGACGATTTTGAAAAGTTGATGATATTTAAATATACTGCAAAAGAAGATGGAATAGGCGCAATAGAACATTTAAAGAATTCTAAGTTTTGTAAAAAAGATAAAGAATATTTTGAAATTTTGAAGAATAAACTTAAAAAAACAAAATTATGGAAATTGACTGAAAAATACAAAAAATATCCAAAAAATGAAATGTATCATTTGATATTCAAAGATAGAATTCTTCCGGGTTTTGTGACTTATATCACCAAAAAAATGGATGAAAAAGCAAAGGTATTGGAATCTTATGAAATGGATGGTTCCGAAGTAACAATTTACGAAACTCCAGACAGACCTAATCCTGTGTACTATATAAAACCAAAAGAGCTGAATATAAGTTCTGAAAAACTTAAAATTTTAAACAAAGCATTTCAAAAATTAAGTAAGGAAGAATTTGATTTAAAACAAAGTAAAACTATATGCAAAAAAGTTTTGAATGAAGTTGACGAAACTTTAAAGAGTAAAGAAAAGGAAGAACTTTTGAAAATACTGCAAAGGTATTCTTTTGGATACGGAGTTATTGAAATGTTTCTAAAGGATGAGAATTTACAAGATGTTTTTATAGATTCTCCTGGAGACAAGCCCATTTATGTTTATCATAAAGATTATGAAGAATGTGAAACAAATATTATTTTATCTCCAGAAGAAATAGAAAAACTTTCTACGAGATTTAGAATGATTTCTGGTAGACCTTTTGACGAATCTTACCCAGTCCTTCATGCTAAGATAGGTGAACTTGGGATAAGAATTGCTGGAGTTACAGAACCAATTACGTTTTCAGGAACGGGATTTGCTTTTAGAAAACATGCAGTTAAACCTTGGACGCTTCAACAATTTATAAAAAATAAAATGATAACCCCTGAAGCTGCCGGATTACTTTCATTTTTAGTACATGGGCAGCAATCCATGTTAATAACAGGACCTAGAGGTAGTGGAAAAACTTCTTTTTTAGGAGCATTAATTTCAGAGATACCTCAAAAAAATAGAATGATAATCATAGAAGATACACCAGAAATACCTGTAGAAGATTTAAGAGATAGTGGATTCAATATACAACATCTAAAAATAAAATCTACTCTTCAAAGAGAAGCATATGAAGTTACAGCAGATGAAGCTTTGAGAAGCGCTTTACGTCTTGGAGAATCTGTCTTAATTATAGGGGAAGTTAGGGGAGAAGAAGCTAAATCTCTTTTTGAAGCGATGAGAATAGGTGCAGCTGGAAATGTAGTATTAGGAACAATACATGGCAGTTCTGCATATGATGTTTGGGATAGAATCGTTAATGATTTGAATGTTCCTTCGACATCATTTAAAGCAGCAAATTTTATAGTAAGTTGTGCGCCTATAAGGAAACAAGAAGAACTTAAAAGAAATCGTAGAGTTGTGGGAATAACTGAGGTTCTAAAATATTGGAAAGAGGACCCTCATGCAGAAAAAGGTTTTCTCAATATTTTTGATTATAACCGAAAAAGAGACAAACTTATTTTATCTGAAAAGGAACTTAAAAAAAGTATCGCTTTGAAAGAAATTGTTAAAAAGCGTGGCATGTCTATGAGTCAAGCATTAAAATCAATAAAAACTCGGGCCAAAATAAAAGAAGAAATTGTAAAAGCAAGTAAAAAGAATCCAGATTTGCTCGGTTTAAATTTCGCAACCAAATCAATGAATAAATATTATGAATTGACAAGATTACAAAATAAAAAAATAAATTATTCTAAGTTATTAAGGGATTTTAAAAAGTGGTTAAAAAAGCAACAAAAAGAATTTAAAGACTAAACTACAAATTTTCTTTGTGGGTCAGTAGCTCAGCCTGGGAGAGCGCATGACTGAAGCAATCTTTCCACTTCGTACAAAGCTTTGGTGGAAAATTTAAGAAATCATGAAGTCGCCGGTTCAAATCCGGCCTGACCCATTGCACCTTTTTAAAAAAAGCTGCACCAAAAACCAAAATTATTTTTCTTTGATAAAGAAATGCTTGAGCAAAAGAAATTTACAAAAAATCAAAAACCTTATAATCTATAATTACTTAATAATTAGTAATGACAAGACTAATCACACTTTGCAGCGGTAAAGGCGGAGTTGGCAAAACAACAATATCCACAAATTTAGCAGCCGCATTACATAAATTTGGAAAAGATGTTATGCTTGTTGATGGGAATACAACCACTCCAAATGTTTCAGTAATTCTTGGAATGCCTAAACTTCCTATAACAATACAGGATGTTCTGGCTGGAAATGCAAAACTTGAGGATTCTGTATATCTTCACCCTTCTGGGTTAAAAGTCATACCTGCAGGATTATCTATGAAACATAACAAGCAAAAACATAAGAAAAAAATGGCAAAAGTGTTTAATGAACTCGTTGGAACTATAGAATATGGATTAATTGATTGTTCAGCGGGATTAGGAAATGAGGCAAAAAATGCCATGGAAGCAGGAGATGAATTTATTTTAATAACAAACCCGGAGATTCATGCTCTAACGGATGGATTAAAAGCAATTGAACATGCAAGAGAGATTGGAGTAAAAACACTTGGAGTAATCTTGAATCGTGTAAATAACAAAGATTATGAAATGTCTAAAGAAAATGTTGAGGAATTTCTTGAAACACCGGTTATTGGTATGATTCCAGAAGATGAAAGTATTAAAAAGGCGATTGCAATCAAAAAACCACTTATTTATGCTTATCCAAATTCTCCGGCAAGTAGAGCTATAAAAAGACTTGCTGCTAGAATGATAGGAGAAGATTACAGAACAATTGAACCAGAAACTTTCTCTCAAAAGATTTTGAGAATGTTTGGTGTATATAAGTAAAATAGTTATAAATAACAAATAATTCTTATTTTATATGAAATATATAACACCAAAGGGGACTAGAGACTTATTCCCCGAAGAAAAAATATTAAAGAATTATTTAGTGGATACTTTAAAAACTGTTTTTGAAACATATGGATTTAATCCAATAGAAACACCATCTTTAGAGATGTATAAAACATGCACGGCAAAATTTTCAGCCGGAGAAGGAACGGATGTATTAGATGAACTTTTCACATTAAAAGACAGAGCAGAAAGAATATTAGGATTGAGATATGAACTAACATTTCCCTTTGCAAGATTCATAGCCAATAACCCTCAAATACCAAAACCTTTCAAAAGATATCAGATAGATAGAGTATGGAGAAACGGACCAATAAAACTTGGAAGATATAGAGAATTCTGGCAGGCTGACGCAGACATTGTAGGAAATGAAAAAATAGAAGCAGATGCGGAGATATTAGCAATGACAAACAAAATTTTCAAAGAATTGGATTTGGAAGTAGTCATAAAGATAAACAGTAGAAAGCTTTTAGATGAGATATTAAAATTTTGTAAAGTTCCAAAAGAGTCAAGAAATTCAGTAACAATAATCATAGACAAACTCGACAAAATAGGAAAGAAGGGTGTCAAAGAAGAACTAAAGAAAAGAGATATAAAAGAAAAAACCTCTGAAAAAATTTTAAATTTGATAGAAATCGAGGACATAAAAAAATTGGAAAAAGAACTCGGAAAATCTGCAGAAAATGGAATAAAAGAATTAAAAGAATTGTTTCGATTATTAAAAAATTTCAATGTAAAAAATTATGAATTTTCTCCAAGTCTCGCAAGAGGATTGATTTATTACACAGGAACGATATTCGAGGTTTATTTGAAAGGATCTAAAATAAAATCATCAGTAGCAGCGGGCGGACGATGGGACGATATGATTGCAAAATTCGGCGGGAATGAAAAAGTTCCTGCAGTAGGAATATCTTTTGGGTTGGATGTTTTAATAGATGCATTAAACCTCAAATTAAAGAAAAAAGAAATGAAAAAAAGTATTGTGGACATATTTATAATTCCCATAAATGAACTAGAAAAAAGTATTGAAATTGCTGAAAAACTAAGAGAAAAAGGAATTAAAACTGATATAGATTTATCTGGAAAAAATATAAGTAAAAATTTAAGTTATGCAGATAGTTTTGAAATACCTTATGTGTTGATAGTAGGCTCAAAAGATTTGAAAAATGAAAAAGTAACTCTTAAAAATATGAAAACGGGGAAAGAAGAAAAAATACCTGTAAAAAAAATTTCAAAGGTGTTACGTTGAAAATAGTTATATCTTTAGGTGGTTCTATAATTATACCTAAAGAACTCGATGTAATTTTTCTAAAAAAGTTTTCAAAATTAATAAAAGAATTAAAGAAAAAACATAAATTATCGATTGTTTGTGGTGGGGGTTACACTGCAAGACTCTACACTAGAAAAAAGAAAGAGTTAGGATTGACGATAGACCAAGCACACAAACTAGGAATTTTTGCTACTCACTTAAATTCAAAACTTGTTGCTGAATTGGTTGATGGAAAATTTTCTAACAAACATCCTGAAAAAATAGGTAGAATGCGAAGCTTGATTGTTTCAGGGGGATATAAAGTTGGATGGACAACTGATACGGACGCGGCTCTGATAGCAAAGACAATGAAAGCAGATGTTTTAATCAATCTCACAAATGTAAAGGGAGTCTACACAAAAGATCCTAACAAATACAAAAATGCAGAATTCATTGAAAAGATGAGTTGGGAAACATTTGAAAATATGTTTGGCAAAAAAATAACTGGTGCTGGAAAACATTACGTCTTTGATCCTGTTGCAGGACAAATATGTAAAAAAAATAAAATAAAAGTAGTTATTATGAGCAAAGATATAAAAAATCTGAATGATTTCATAAATAAGAGGAATTTCGTAGGAACTGTGATAGAATAATGAGTTGGATAATTTTTCTGGAAGAACGATTGATGGATTTAATTTTTGTAGCTATTGTAGTAATGGGATTATTAACATTGGGAAGAACAATTTTTAAAATATTTGAAAAAAGATTTGAAAGATTTTTCAAAAGGAAAGGTTTGAATATAAATATATTAAGATCTTTGGAAAGGCCTGTATACTTCTCACTAATTTTTGGTGGGCTCCAAATAAGTTTAATTTACACAAAATTAATACCAGTAGCACACGAATTTTTATTTAAAAATATTTCTTCGATAATTTGGACATTAATCATTTCATATGCTTTAATAAAGTTTTTTAACGCGTTATTAGGAGATAGTAAAAGAAGAAAAATTGGAAAAGGTGTTGCTTATTTATTGAAAAAATTAACAAAAATATTAATCATTTTTATTGCATTCATTATAATTCTAAAAATTTTAAATGTTGAAATAACACCACTTTTAGCTAGTTTAGGTATCGCGGGTTTGGCTATAGCATTTGGATTAAAAGATACTCTTGAGAATTTTTTTGCTGGTATGTACCTAGCTGCTGATAGACCAATACGTCCTGGAGATTATATTGAAATTGATCAGAAGATAAGGGGTAAAGTTTTAGATATTGGTTGGAGAAGCACTAAAATAATAAATCCAGATAATAATGAAATAATAATCCCAAATAGAATCATGGGTAATAGTATTGTAACTAATTTTAATTTACCTCATGGTGTTATGAGAACAGAAGTAAATGTTGATGTTGCATATGGAAGTGATGCAGATAAAGTTGAAAAGATTTTGTATAAGACAGCCAAAAAAATTAGAGATAAAATGGAAGAATGTATAAAAGAAGAAGAGCCAATAATTAGATTTTTTGAATTTGGAAGTTCTGGTTTAAAATTTAAAATTTTCCTTAAAGTAACTGGAAGAAGTGAGCAATTTGCAGTTGGAAAGGAATTAAGAAAAGCGATTTACAAAGAATTCAAAAAGAATAAAATAGAAATACCATTTACAACTCATACAGTACATTTAAAAAAATGATATAACTAAAATTTAATAAGTTTTCTCTTTTTAGTATAATCTTTAGATAACTTTTTTAGTATTAATTCATCTAAATATTTTCTTTCAAATCCATATCTATTTTTGAATTCATCAAAAGTTTCATATCTCAATTGATTTTCTAATGGGATATCTGGTGAAAAACCAGACATTAATTTTGTGTGTCTAAATT
>PWUQ01000074.1 GCA_003563585.1 Candidatus Parvarchaeota archaeon | reverse complement strand
CAATGCTGCTTGTCCTTTTTTCATTAAAACATCACCGAAATCAGAAAGTTAGTCTGTGTATATAAAAGTTTTTATATGACTCTAATCCCTCCAAAAAAGGAACGAAGTATAAGGGTCGATACATAAAAGAGAATCAGCGCAATACTTATCAAAAATGGTATATACTTTATTCCGTATTTTTCATTTCCTCTATTTATTAAAGCAATTATAAGGGATGCGAAAGCGGTTGTGATTATGAGGTTTACGTATGCAAAATTTCTCAAAAAGTTTTCTGATAGAGTGACTGATGCAAGAGTTACAGGAGTTGTAGCTTCTTCTGCCATAAATTGCATTGCGATGGATTCACTAAGTCTTGAAAGCACTCCTGCGAGTTGTATTGATACAGCATAAAGAACTGGAGCTATCAAGCAAGATGCGATAAATATAAACAAGGCGTAAACAAAGATTGTTGAATTAACTTCTTTCCTAAGAACTTCAGTCTCTTCAATGTTATCAGCAATACTTTCAAGAAGAACTGAAAGTTCTCCTCCTGACTGCAATCCTTCTATTATAATCTGGATTGTTTTCTTCAGAATTTCGGAATCAATATCTTTTGGAAGATTTAATATAGCTTTTTCAAGACTTTTTCCAGTCGCCAGAAGTTTTCCTATGTCTTTTATTTTTTCAGAAAAGAATTCAAATTCGGGACGCGCACTTAGCACAAGTGCTTCGTCTATATCTATTCCACTTTTTAAATTGGAAGATATTAATCTTAAAACATCCGGAAGAATGCTTTCAACAAATCTTGCTCTTTTGTCCGCCATTAAAGAGATGATAGAGGATAAAACAACATAATATAGGAATATAAAAAATGAAAAAGCTCCTATGGCATAATATATTCCTAAATAAAATAAAGTTAACTGAAATACAAAAACAGAAGAAATAATTACAAGCAAAAGGTTCAATCCTGTGAAAAAAGGAGCATTTATATTTATATTAGCATACTTTAATTTCGACTCTATTGATTCCATTTTTTTCTTAAATATTATGCTTCCTATTTTGCTTATTACTTTCATTAAACCACCATCAAAGGACGCTTGCTTTTTATTATTGTTATAAACAATACCTGAAGCACGAGCAAAAAAACAGGTATTAAATAAAAGAGAAATATGGGTATATCAATTCCAGAAAAGGAACTCATTACAAGTATAACAGTTATAGCAAGGCTTGGAATTACCACAGTAAACATCATATACATAAGGATTGTTGGATTGAGTTCTGCGCCATATTTCTTAACAAGTAACCTATGTTCTTGCATTAGAGATTCTGATATAGATTCCAATATGTCTGTTACGCTTGCTCCTGAACGAAGGTTATTTGTTATTTGCCATATTACTCGTCTAAAATAACTTGATGTATTTCTCAATGCCATATTTTCAAGGGCTTTTATTTCATCAATTCCTCCGGATATTTCTTTTATTGTTTTTTTAAATTCTTTGGAAACTTCTCCAAAATCTCCGTGAGCTACTCCAACCATTGAATCGTATAAAGAAATTCCAGATTTTACTTTAATGTAAATATACTTTATAGCAAAAAACAAGTCTTTTTCCAAAAGTTTTCTTTTCTTAGAAACTTTCATTTTTATATTTGAAATTGAAAATAAAAAAGTTACCACGGAAAACAAACCTCCGCCTAAAAGTGAAATTTTAATTACTTCTGCAAAAGGACTGGTTGTGATTCCAATTAGTGTTATTGGAAGAAAGAAAATTAAAAATGAGAAAAGAGATGTGAAAAAAACCATAGATAAAAATTCCTCAGGAGAATATTTTATTTCTACTCTTTTCAAATCTTCTTCTAAATTTGAAAAAACTGTTGAAAGTTTTGCTCCAACTGGATGAAACAATTTTGATATTTTAAATACTGTTTCTTCTTTCATCGGCAAAAAAATAAAAGTTGACATACTAACCCTCTAATTCCGAAATATACTTTCCGAGAATTATTTCCTCACCTTTTTTTGCCTTGATGTCTTTTAGAAGTTTTTCCTTGTCTGAATAATATTCGCTCATTACTTTTCCAACGGTATTGATAGTGTTTATATTTAATTTTACCATCCAATCTAAAATTTTTTCTTTTTCAGAAATATCTTTTTTAATTTCTTCTTTGGTTAATCCAGTAAATCTTTCCATATCTTTCAATATTCTTTCTGAGCTTTCTTGCTCTTCCACTTTATCTTTTTTCGCGTTCCATGCGAAAAGATTTTTTAGTTTTATTTTTTCTTCAGGAATTATTTCAGTTAATTCAAAAAGTCTTCTTACATTTTTTCTTCTTTGCCTGAACATTATTGCAAATAATGGAAGAGAACGTATAATATCTTCTGGAAGATTTATAGGGGGTGATGTTAATCTTCTGAATGCTTCCTCTGCGGTATTTGCGTGAAGTGTTGAATAAACAGAGTGTCCTGTGTTCAATGCCTCAAACAAAACTTCTGCTTCTGGCTGTCTTCTAACTTCTCCTACCACAATTCTATCGGGACGCATTCTAAGAGAATTTACAAGTAAATCAAGCATCGTTACTTCTCCCTTGCCTTCTGGATTAGGCTCTCTTATAATCATTGGAAGCCAATGCAAAAATTTAGGAAGATTCAATTCCCTAGTTTCTTCTATACTTATTATTCTCTGATCTGGAGGAGCGAAAGCCAAAATACAATTGAGAAGACTCGTTTTTCCAGTAGCTGTTCCCCCTGCAACTATAACACTTAGTTCATATTGCATGCAAAGCCATATGAAAGCGGCTGTTTTCTTATCAAGCGTATTATTATTTATGAAATCTGTTATTGTCCATGGTTTTTTTCTGAATTTTCTTATTGTTATTGTGTTACCTTTTGATGAAACGGGAAATAGTGTTGAGTTGACTCTGTCTCCTGTCCATAAGTGCGCATCCATCAAAGGATCCAAAACATTAATTTGCCTTCCAACCCTTCTGCCTATTATAGATGAATAATTTTTAATTTGTTCCTCGTCATCTATGAAGACGTTTGTTTTCAACCATCCAAATTCTTTGTGATATACCCATATAGGTTCCTTGCTCGTATTGATTACTATTTCTTCCAGATTTTCATCTTCTAAAAGAAATTCAATGTTACCAAGCCCTACCATTTCGTTCGTAACAAAAATTGAGCTAAATTCTACAGCTTCTTTTGAAGAATCTGGAAGCCCTTCTTTTATTATTTCTCGTGCTTGTTTTGTGATTGTGCGTTTTAAGTCTTTAAACGAATCAGGGTCTCTTATATCTTCTAATTTTATAGGTATCTTTTCTATAAGTTTGTCTCGAACATCTTCCAAAAAAGCCAGTGTGGCTGGCTCCAATTCGGGAATGTTCAGTTTATATCTTGGGACAAATTCTTCTGGATTTTTTTCAATAACAACATTTACTTTATGGTGTTTTAATCCTAACACATATTTCGAAAGTATTTTTTTAGCCATTTTTCACCTCAAACCATACATATTTAAGAAAATTTATATTTTTATATTTACTTCGATATGTGAAAAATCATGAATTATATAAAAAAACTCGAAATGATGGGATTTAAATCCTTCTCTGGAAAGAAGGAGATTATTTTACCAGAGAATCTAAATTGTGTTATGGGCCCAAATGGAAGTGGAAAAAGTAATGTCGCGGAAGCGATATGTTTTGCATTAGGTAAAACTTCTAAAAAAGATTTACGTGCCGAGAAATTGGGTGATTTGGTTTTTAATGGAGGGAAAAAATTGCCCCCTAGCAAGTTTGCAAAAGTAAAAATTATTATAGATAATAAAAATGGAAAATTTCCCATTGACGATGATGAGTTAATAATAAGTAGAAAGGTTAGTCAGGAAGGAAGAAGTCTTTATAGAGTTAATGGGAAAAGGCAGACGCAAGATTACGTTCATAATATGTTGGATAATGCAAATATAGACCCGGATGGATATAATATTGTTATGCAGGGAGAAATTCCCGCTTTTGTGGAAATGTCTACAGAGGAAAGAAGAAAAATAATAGAAAATTTATCAGGTATTTCTATATATGAAGAGAAAAAAAAGAAGTCTATGCTCAAAATGGATAAAGTTGATCAGCGACTAAAAGAAGCAGGAATTATAATAAGAGAAAAGGAAAGACATATGGAAGAATTGAAGAAGGAGAAGGAGCAAGCTGAAAAATTTTCCAGGCTTCAAAAAGAAATTAGATATAAAAAAGCTTTGAAAATAAAGAATGAAATAATAAATATAAAAGAAAACAAAGATAAAATAAATTCGAAAATATCTGAACACGTTTCTGAACTTAAAAAACTTGAATCTGAAGAAAAAAATATTGTTGAAAAAGTTAATGAAAATTCTAAAAAGCTTGATGAAATAAATAAAAAAACCGAAGAGCTTGGTGGTGAAGAACAAGTAAGATTAACAAATCAAATAGATGAAATACGTATAAAAATTAATGAATTAAATTCTGAAATAAAAAATGGAAAAAATGAAATAGAAAAAATCAAAAAAAGAAGAAAGCAGATTGAAGAGGATATAGCATTAAACAAAAAAGAATCTGAAAGATTGAAAGACAAAATAAAAAATTTTTCTGTTGAAATAGACAAACAAAAAGAACTGGTCGATAAAGAAAGAGACGTTCTCGAAAAGATGAATAATCTTGACAGAGAGCGAGTTAAAATAAATTCTGAAATTCACCAAATAGAAAAAGATGTTGTGAGTCTTCGAAACGAATTAGAAAAAAAAGAAGAAAAACAAAAAGCATTCAAGAAAAAGAAAGAACTTTTAAAAACTTTGAATGAAAAAGAGATTTCACTCAAAAAAATTCTTGAAGAAAAGGAAAATATTTCTTCTGAATTGAACGAAGCCAGAGAAAAATTGACTAGTTTAGCAAAAGAACTACATAGCTTGGAAGGTAAAAAAGAAGTTCTCTTTAGACTCTTAAATAAAGGAACTAGAGCTATACTTCAGGCTAAAAAAAATGGTAAACTTCTTGGAATTCATGGAATAGTTAGCCAATTAGGTAAAGCTGATGAAAAATACACAGTCCCATTGAAGATTGCTGCAGGTGGGAGAGGAAATTCTATTGTCGTTGATAATTTTGAATCTGCAGAAAACGCAATTAAATTTTTAAGAAAAAATAATCTGGGTTACGCAACTTTTCTTCCCATGGATAGAATAAAGGGAAGAGAAATTAAAAGAGATTTTCAAAAAAACGATGGCTTTGTTGGATACGCGATAGACTTAATAAAATTTGATAAAAAATATGAAGATATATTCAAATATGTTTTCTCTGACACGGTTATAATCAATAAAATAAAAACCGCTAAAGATGTTAAAAAAAATAAGTATAGAATGGTTACATTGAAAGGTGATTTGATTGAAAAAAGTGGTGCAATGACAGGTGGGGAAAGAAAAGATAAAAGTGTGGGATTCAAGAGTGAATCAATAGAGGACAGCATAAATAAAATAAAAAATAAGATTGATGAAAAGCGAGTTTCCATTCAAGCATTAGTTGAAAAAGAAGAGAGTTACCAAGATAAACTTTCAGATTCTAGAAATGAAATATTTCACATAAAATCATCTATAGAGGATATCGAAGATTTTGATGAAAAAGAAATACAAAAAGTTCAAACAAAATTGAATGAAAAAAACAAAAGAATTGAGAAATTGAAAAATTCCCTGGAACAACTTCCCAAAAAAATAGAACAAGAAGAAATAAAGAAAATAAACGAACGTGTTGAATCTCTTCAAGAAAATTTAAATGACAAAAAAGCTAAAAAACAGGGTGTTGAATTGGAATTAAATGTAATAAGTAGAGATTTGGAACGTTCTGAAGGAGTATTGAAAAATTTGAAGAAGGAGAAAAATTCTTTCGAAGAAAATGTCAAATCAAATAATCAAGAACTTAAAGAAATTAAAAAGGAATTAAACGCAAAATTGGATGAAGAGAAAAAATTCCACAATGAATTGAAGGATTTGTACAAAGAAAGAAATTCTATAAACGAAAAAAACAAACAGTTCGAAATAAAAATAGCTAGCTATAAAGAAAAAATTAATGCCGTACGTGAAAAAATTAATGGGTGTAAATTAGAATTAGCTGAGATAAATGCAAAACTTGAAGGAAGAAATGCAGCGATGAAAGAATATGAAGATTTAAATGTTAAAGAAATTAAAAGAGATGTTTTCAAGATAGAAAAAGAAATTAGAGATTTGGAAATAAAAATAAGTAATTTTGGAGCTGTAAATATGAGAGCTCTTGACGTGTATAAAGAAGTCGAAATAGAATATAATGAGTTAAAAGATAAGTATGATAAATTAGAAAGTGAAAAGCAAGAAGTTTTGGATTTAATGTCAGAAATAGAAACTAGAAAAAAGGAATCTTTCATGGAATCCTATAAAAATGTTGCAGATAATTTTGAAAGGATTTTTTCCACACTATCTCCTGGGGGAGATGCAAAATTAATTTTAGAAAATGAGGAAGATGTATTTGACGGAGGTATTGATATTTTTGCAAAACACAGAGGGAAGAAGTTTATTTCTCTTCGTGCTATGAGTGGTGGAGAAAAAACAATAACGACTCTTGCTTTTATTTTTGCTATACAAGAATATCAACCATCTCCTTTCTATATACTAGATGAAGTTGACGCGGCTCTTGATAAGGAAAATTCTGAAATGCTTGGAAAGTTATTGGATGAGTATTCTAAAAAATCCCAATTCATAGTTGTAACTCATAACGATTCTGTTTTATCTTATGCGGACAACATTTATGGAGTGCATCTGAATAAATTAGGAGAGTCTCAGATAGTTTCCGTAAAACTTCCAGAAAAATAATTTTGATGTTAGGCTTTTTCTAAAAGGTTATTTTGGTTAAGCTTTTTCTTTACAAAGAAAAAGGTTAAATGGGTCCGGCCGGAATTGAACCGGCGATCTTCTGCATTTTGAAACCTTTTCTTTTGGTACAGCTTTTCTTTTCCAAAGAAAAGGTGTCGTCAAGCAGATGTCATACCACTAGACCACGGACCCTTATTTTAAAAATTAATTGTTTTATTTTTAAGCTTTGTCAAAAAGCACTTTTTCTAACTCAAGATTAGTTTTATATTCTTTGCATGCGTAAACTCCGAAAAATCCGCACACTCTATAAGTGTTGCAATTTTTTGCATTCGCAAAGCAATATCCTTCTTGGGTTTCAAGAGGACATGGATTTTTGTCTGCTGCTTGAAGTGCTTTCAAAAGTGTTT
>PWUQ01000107.1 GCA_003563585.1 Candidatus Parvarchaeota archaeon | reverse complement strand
GAATAATATCTAACGTTCCTTTAATCGGTTGTGAGAATCCTTCTATTCAGATGGGTGCTATAGAAGATGATTCGATAAGAGTTGGAAGCGAAGCTTTTATGAAAGAAGTTGCAGACAGAACTATAGATTGTTGGAGAATGTACACAGCTGGAAGATATAAACCACTTTCTGAAAAAACACCACCAAACCCAAGAACTTGTTTTGTGATAAATTTTAACATAGATGAAAGAGTAACTGTTCAGGATATGTATAATTATTTTAGAGACAGAGAATACGGAACAGGTAGAATGTGCCCTTCAGGTGAAGAATGCAACACTTACTTAGATGAGCTTGGTGGTAATAATAACAGGTTTGTTTTTGTGAGAACTGGTAATTATATACGATATTCAGATTTTTGGAGTGGTTGGAAAACAAATGAGGCTTATTGGAGTGAAAAAAACATAAGTAAAGGAAGAATTTTTATAAAATATTATGATGATTGGAGCATATTTAGAGGTAGTATGCTTGGAGATGATGATTGTTATGTAGATAGCTTGTCTTTAATTCATGATAGGGTATTTTGGTGTTTTGATGATAGTCAGGTTGATTGGTCCTCTGATTAAATGGTTGGTTTAAAAAATGAAAAATAAAAAAGGGCTTGATGCCCCAAGCAATATGGTTGTTTTAATGATATTCATAATCTTTCTTGCGATAATAATAATACTCGCTTTATACTTTGGGCAAAATATAAAAGGTAGTGAATCCTTTCAAACAATAACTAATTTTAGTAGGAGTTTAACTTGGTGATAATATGAAAAAAGGAGTTTCAGCGACAATAATAGGTGTAATATTACTTGTAGTTGGATTAGCCATAGTTTTATTCTTAGTTTTATATTTCGGATTGGCAGGAGAAGAACAAACACAAACTATACTGGCTAACTTGAATTTGATAAGGGGCGGTGCTGGTATAGTATGAAAAAAGGTTCAATAGAATTTACAACGAGGCAAATAATAATTTTAGTTTTGATGCTTCTAATAGCTGTTTTTATAATTATCTTGGCATTGCGTTATGGTGATAGGATAAAAGAATTAGTGGATAGTCTTTTTGTTGCAGGAGGTATAGCGGATTAATTCGAAGATTTTATATTGGATTTACCCCTTAAAATATCATGAAATCTCAAAGTTTACCTATAACTACAATCGCATTAATTATCATTGCTGTACTTGCATTAGTGGTTGTAATAATATTTTTCTTGGGTGGCTTTGATGAAATAAGAAGTCCAACAGAATCGATTATAGATATTGGGGGAGATAGATTAACTGTTTCAGAATGTGTTGCACAGGGAAAATGTTTGCATAGATCAATGGGTAGATGTTTACCTGAAGGGGCTGATAATTGTGGCAGTTGTATAGATGGTGTCTGTGATCCATAAGGGAAATATATTTATTTATTAAATATATTGTTTTATTGTCAAAATTTCAAATTTAAAAGTTAAAAAGGAGTTGATTATAGATGAAATCGCAAGGATTACCAATGAGTACAATTGTAATATTAGTACTAGTTATAATTGTTTTGGTTGGTGTCGCAATATTTTTCTTCACGGGATTTGGTGAAGGGCAAAAAGGTTTAAGCGAACAGGCAGTTCTCGCAAAATGTCAAGCAGAATGCGCAAAAGTACAAGCAGGTGCGAATTGTGCGAATACAAATTATTATAATATTGATGGTGATGGAACAAATTGCAACGAATATATGTCTTGTGAGGGTTGTTAAGTTAATGAGGTATAATTTATGAAATCGCAAGGATTACCAATGAGTACAATTGTAATATTAGTAATAGTTATAATTGTCTTGGTTGGTGTCGCAATATTTTTCTTCGTTGGATTTGGACAAAGTGGCGAAGGACTTAGTGAATCTCAAATAGTTGCACAATGTCAGTCCAAATGTGTAAGAGCACAAAGCATAGCAAGAGGTATATCTTATCATTGTAATGCTGTTTGTGGTGAGAATCCTAGCGCAGGAGGAGCTAGAGGTGTTGCTTTTTGTCCTGCAAATACAGGAGGAGCTAGTACAGGAACTTGGGATTACAACTGCGATGAATATGTAGGTCCTTGTGAAGTTACTTTTGACGATGGAAGTAAATACGAAATAACTTGTGGAATAGGAGCTGTAGGCGGATGTGATAAATGCTGCAATTGTGAACCTGTTACGTAAAAAGAAATAAAAAATGAAAAACAAAAAAATGTTAGGGAATGCGAAGGCACAAGGATTGCCAATGAATTTTATAATAATCGCAGTTTTAGCTGTATTGGTTTTACTTGCCGTGGTTTTGTTTTTTACTATGGGATTTAGAACTGAATCGGTTGCCGCTCAGACAGCTATAAATACATGCGACTCAAGATGTCTTTCTGAAGCAAGACGTGCTTCAGAAGTTTCTATAGATACATATCCCAATACAAATTCCCTATTTTGCAGTGTAACTCAAGATGTTCAAGGATATGACCCTGGCGTGAGATGCGACGAATTAACAAGTTGTAGAGTATCTTTCAGAGATGGAAGCTGCACTTTAGAATGTACTGAAGCAGGACATTCTCAGTGTGTAAGCTAATTAGAAAACCTTTTTAATGAATAAATATTATTATATAATATATAAAAAGGAGGTAGGTAAATGAAATCGCAAGGATTGCCAATAAATTTTATTGTGATTGCAGCTTTGGCTATTTTAATCCTGATTTTAGTTGTAGGATTGGTAGTCGGAGGAGGAGGAGCATTTCAGAGAACATTGTCACCATCAGCAGCAAGGTCCAATTGTGAAACATTTTGTTCAAGGATTCAGACACACGCAAGCAGAGAAGATTCAACAGATTACCCAGCTATCGGCGAGTCTGTAACTACATTGAATGGACATAATTTGTTCTGTGCTGAACAAGACATAGAAGGACTTGAAGCAGATTCAACATGCGAAGATTTGGGTATTATATGCAGAGTTACATTCAGAGATGGAATTACAAGAGAAGTAGGCTGCCCAGAGTAATCCAACATTCTTCTTTCTTTTTTTATTTTTAATAAAGTTTATTTAGTATAATCTTATTTGTTTCTGTATGAAAAAGAAGGGTAAGTTTGGAAATAAAAAATCACAAGGGCTGCCCATTCACGTAGTTGTTGTTATATTACTCGCAATAATCGTGCTTGTTGTTGTTTTGTTGTTTGCGTTTGGAATTATTGGAGAAGGTTTGGAAATTTCAACAGGTGTGTTTGATGTAGGTGAAAATGTAACTGAAAACGCAAGCGATGTTGTAGATAGAGAGATAGGAAGATGAGTATGAAAGGAATAAATTTACCCATGACATTTATTATATTTATCATCTTATTATTAATAATAGCAACTATAATCATATTGTGGCATTTTGCAGGTTTTGAAATCTTTACAGAAACTACTGAAAATGTAACAAATGGTTTAATCGAAGAAATATCTGGAGGTAGGGTATCTTGAACAAAAAAGCAGATGAAGTTATGTCATCGCTTGTAATAAGGCTTATTGGAGCTGCTATTGTACTAGTCACAATCTTTATCATATTTGCAGGACTCGCTCAACCCGTGTTATCATACATGGCAGATTATGAAGCGATTAAAAGTTATAATAGAATGGCATCTTCAATTTCCGTATCTTGCGACCAAGGAGCCGACACAATTTCATATGTAACATTTCCAGCTTCCGGAAGAAGAGGATATATTTTTGCTATAGTAAATGAACCTTTTGCAAATCAAGTTCATGGTTTGGATATATGTGGAGAAGAGGAAAGCGGCAGGACTTGCACTACAAGCACTTCGAGGTCTCGAATTTTTGATTGTAGAACTGCATATCATTATTGCTTTTGCCTTATTAAATTTGAGACGGATATAGATAATAATTGTATTTTGAATGAGGAATACGATGTTTTTATAATGGACAGACACCGTGAAGCAATTTATGGAGAAATTAACGATGGGATAGAAGTTGTTTTGGACAACTTAGATTTGACTGGCTCAAATAATGGAATATTAAAAGTAGAAGTTCTTCAATGTAGAGGATTCGATGGGATGAATTGTTTGCACGGCGAAGATAATTTTCCAGTACTTTTTGGAGCATACGGAGAAGGAACTGTTTTATGGATGCATACAAGAGGAAAAATAACAACACATTATGATGATTGGGGTGTTCAAATAGGTAGTAGTTATTCACATAGTTCACTAGAATTAACCTCATTATCATTTCAAAGAGCAATGTATGGAGGAGAATATGATTATTATTCAAATTTTTATAGCAGGCCTGAATTCGATGTTTTAAATATAGAAAAATTAGAAAATAATCAAGACATAGTTGTATGTCACGATTGAAAATGAGGATAACATGAAAAAAGGATTCACTCAACACTGGATTGAAATAATTGGCGGCGTGATTATTGTAGTTTTAATATTATTGGCTGTAATCTTATTTGGCTCTACAATTTCTACTGCTGTTGAAGATGCACAGGCAGTCAGTATGTTCGGTTCATTTAAAAGTGCTATGAGAGAATCAAGCGAGGGATTTAAAGGAATAGCATCTATTTCAGATTTTAGATTGGAAACCAGCGTCAAAGGAAGATACTATGCAATAACTTATATACCACTAGAATTGACACATTGTTGGCTTGGGAAAGGAGATGTGTGTGGAGCTGAATATGAACTATATGAACGAGGCGAAAATCATCTTGAAAAATGTTATCAACCCGGACAACATCATAATGATGCTTGTATGTGTGTTATAAGAGTAGACCTTCCTCATAGAGACAAATATTCTTTATTTGAGCATAATTTATATAAAGAAAACTGGGGAGGCACACCTCTACAAGATGCACAATCTATTCAAGGGAATTGGGGAGAGTATCTGATGGTTGAAGAAATACAGTATTTAAAACATCCAAATGTAAAAATATTGGGTTGTGCGATGGTTATGGATGAGATAGGATGTTCTTATTTTAATGAAACTCTTAATTATGCAGTTCCATGTATGCTTCGGGAGGATGGTAGAAATGTTTATTGGGTGATGGGTGGAAGACACAAAGGGTACATAGGAACTTCCATGCCATTCGAACAAGAAGTCATAACTTTCAAATCAAATACGAATCGCGCACATAGAATAGATATGGAACTCACGAGTTAGTTTTTATACTAAAATTTTAAATATAACTAATTAATTAAATATTATGATAATCTTATGAAAAAAGGAGCTGTAGACATAGCAATTATGATAGGAGCTATAGTTATACCAACCGCTGCTCTTTTAGGTTCTTTAATTTTAACTTTTGGTATGATAGAAGGTTTAACCGATGGAGTTGTAATCGCAACAGTATTTGCACATGACATAGCAGCACTTTCTTCTGTTGCGTATTCTGTACCCGAAGACGTCACAATTTTTTATAATCCTCCTTTTGATTGTAGATATATAGGCAATGAACCTCCATTGCTTTGTATGGATGATAAAATGGCAATGAGTTCTCCAGCTTTAATCTCCCATGATAAATTCACAAGAACATTTAGACATCCAAAAGAAGAGTTCAAATATTTTGATTATGCGAGGATTATGGTTGAAATTCCTGATTTTCGCATACCTTTTGAATTTTCTTCATATGCAAGTCTTAATGAACCATCTTCTCGTATTCCAATGAGTAGTGTTGAAAATAATAGATTAAAAATTTCTAAAACTAGAAGTACTATGTATAATTCACTTGCTGTGAGTCATGATGACCCCTTATTTGAATTAGTAAGAGCTGTTCGTTATGGTTGTGAGGGAAGAATTCTGTCTGGAATAATTTCTCTTCAACCACAATATTACTTATGTAATGAGGGCAACACACTTCATCTAAAAAAACATATATATTTGCCGCATGAAGTTACGCCAACATATGCCCGAGATGATGAAGGACATTCTCCTAGAAGTTTTGTTTTGAATAAAGATGAGGGTGGTTATGGAGATGATATAACAATCGAAAGTTTTGACATGCGTAGATTTAATGATGTATCTGACTGTTCGGTTCAAATAAATGTTGATGGTACTGGCTGTAAAAGTTTGAATTGTGGGGAAATAGAAAATATAGATGTTTATAGAGTCGGTGGTTGTGATACAGGAACAACATATTCAAGGTATGACATAGTGAGAATGGGCATGATTCTCGAATATAGAATAGAGATATTTGGAGATGTAGTAAGATTAAATTTGGAGAGGTTAGAATCTTAATTAAGGGAAACTAAAAATGAAAAAAGGACAATCTTTATTGGTTTTTTTTGGAGTTCAACTCATTTGCATAATGTTATTTTTCATAGTATTGCTTTCATTATTGACAATGACTAGAAGTGTTTCATTTAGGATACAACAATTTGATGAACATACTAATCATATGCTCGTTACAAGATGGCTTCTCTCAAGCTCTGATTGCTTAGCTTACGAAAGCAGAAGTATTTTATTAAATGAACGAGGATTAAATTTTTTAAGTAGAGTGCATCCTTATATAATAGATGTTAACAAAGTTAGAGATTTCCAACATATAAATTGTATAAGGATGGATGACTATGATTTGCAGATTGATGCTTTAAATGAAGTTTATGACGCCAAGAATGGAAGTGGGATAGGATTAAAATATGATGTGATTGTTTTTGATTTAAGTGGAGATGAACCCATGGTTTTAACTGGACCTAATGCAGAATTTAGTCCCATAGAATTTGATCCGGATGTGGATGTAGAAGATTATGCAACGACATCTCTTTTAGGACGTGTTTACAAACAACCACAAGAATGGTTTCGTGACGAACGGATAAAAAGGACTTGCAATGTAGAAAATATTGGTTGGGAAGAATACACAATAAAAAAAATTATAGATTGCGAGAATTCTGAGTCTCATTTCTGTGAAGAGTGTTTGGATTTTAGCATAGACTATTCTCAATTTAAATACTATTGGACTAAGGGAAGACCTCCTAGCGTGCCATCTGCCAAATACAGGGGAGAATATGTTTTTGGACATCCTGAACGTGCATCAGGGCACCACCAACATTGGTCTGCAATAATAATGGATTTCAATGAAACGGAAGATGGTAGAGAAATGATTTTATCTATATGGCATCATCAAAATATGACTTGCTTTGGAGAACCTAATATAATGAGAAAGTTTTTTCCAGTAACATTATATGATAATGGTGAATTTAAATATGGTGCAGTTTTTATTCAAACTTGTTTGTTAGAGGGAGATAATTATAGAGGTATGACATTACCTGAGTTTGAATTTAAAGGAAAGCTTAGAGGTTAATTATTAAAATGGTTTCAAAAAAAGGACAATGGGGTCCTGACGCAATTGTGGGTATTGTTTTGCTAGCTGTGCTTAGCATAGGTGGATTGTTTGCATTGAATCTTTTTGTCGATGGTCTTGCATATGATAATTTAATACAGATAATAGACACAGAAATGGATGACACATGCTTTTTTTTAATGCTACCCATGATTAAAGATGAGTATATGCGTACTGGAGATGAACTTCCAGAAGGAACTAATTTTGTTTATTTATACGAATATTACGATGTTGATGAAGACTATGTTTATAGTTCAGCTAAATTTGAAAGACGTTT
>PWUQ01000051.1 GCA_003563585.1 Candidatus Parvarchaeota archaeon | reverse complement strand
TGTAGGCAGCCAAGGGTACGGGTGTCCACCGGTTAAAGGGGGTCGTGAGCTGGGTTTAGTACGCTGTGAGGCAGTACGGTTTTTATCTAGTGGAATTGTTTGGTGACTGAGTGGAGAGTCCTTTTAGTACGAGAGGAACAAGGGACTGGCGCCTCTAGTGAACCAGTTGTCCGACAGGGCAGAAGCTGGGTAGCCACGCGCTAGCGGATAAACCCTGAAAGCATCTAAGGGTGAAGCCGCTCGCAAAAAAAGTCACCTATAGTGCTGCGGAAGAAGACCGCGTTGATAGAGTTGTGATGTAATCTTGCGAAAGGCAGTCTTCAACTACTAATCGCACTTTGCCTATTCTAAAAAAATCTCTTTTGTGCAGTATCATTCACACTTTTACTTTTTAGAAAAATTTTTATAATTAAATTAAATAATAGTTACTATTATGGCATCTCTTTATACAGATTATAATATATCTTGGGATGGTTTTGAAGAAGAAATATGGGGAAAAATTGGAGAATTAACTAATGATGATTCCAAAGTTCCTAATAAAGAAGATGTAAAAGATTTTATAAGAGAACACTTCGAAGGAAAAACTCCATATTATACAAAAAGAACAAAATGTTTTTTGAGGGGAAAAAGAATAATTGAAAAAGAAATAATATTCGATATTATATTCCCTAAAATAGAAGAATATCTAATAGAAAATAAAAACGAATTATTTACAGCAAGCGAGATTTGCGAAGATTTAAATATAGAGGATTATAGAAAAAGTATTTTTATGTACATTTCAGATTACGCTGAGAACCCAGAAAATAACATATTAAAAATAAGAAAAAAAGATAACATATTCTCATATACACATAATCCCAAATGCTTAATACCAAATTTAAAAATGATAGAAAATGAAGATGGAAGTTATGTTTTTCAAAAAAAAGTATGTTTGGAAAGAAACTGCGACAGAGAAAGATGTCCAAAGAATTATTTTGAATATATAGAATGAAAGGGAAATTCAAAACGTTTATAAATAAGTAACTACTATGTAATAGTAATTTAAATAACTGTTTAATTTGTATTGAAGGAGTAAAATTAAAATGGAATCAAAATATAATGGCCCATGTACTGGAATATTCGGAAGATCTTACGAACAGATTAGTTATCTTTGTAATACTTGGAAAAATGAAAATGAAGAAATACAAAAACCTCGCATAGTTGATGTTTATGAAAATCGAAAAGATAACGCATTAAAAATTGCAGATATAGGTTGTGGTGGTTGTGCAGACCATCATTTATGGGAAAAAACAATTAAAAAAACATTAAAAGAATATGGTGTAGAAAATCCAGAGATTGAAATATTAGGCGTTGACATAAACGAGGAAATGTTCGAAGATATATTAAATGGAGAATTTGATTACACTCAAAAAATAGATAGTTTACCTGGAGATTCAAAAGAGGATTTATATAAAATATTAGACGAATGCTTTGAGAAAAAAGATGATTTATTTTCTTATGAAATGAAAAAAGAGTACACCAAAGAATTAAATCTTGTTCTGGGTGATGCATATAATCTTAATTTTGAAGACGATTCATTCGATATAGTAGTATCTAATTTCCTTTTATATCACTTGGACGAACATTTTAAAAACAAAAATAGAAAAAAAGTTTTTAATGAACTCACAAGGATTGTAAAAGAAGGTGGCTTAATTTTTACAGAAGCGGGATTTTTTGAAAAGAAAGGGTATTACAAAGTAGAAGAAAGAGATGAACCTCCATATGTAAAAATGAAAAATGGAGAACTCGAACCCATAAGGAAAAAGTATTATGATTATGGTTTGGGAAAAGGTAATGATGTAGGTGTCGGATTGAAATTGTGTGATAAATCTCCTTCAGGATCAGAATACATTTCGAATGATCCTTTAATGGAAAAACTTGAAGAACTAATAGAAGAAGGAGATAGAATAGCAATTGTAGGCACGGGAAATAATGAAATATATCCTATAGATGTTTTTGAAAGATTGAAAAAAAAAGGTATATCTCATGGACTAATAAAAGCTATAGACCCAGAATTTGACGGAGTAAGAAAATATAAAGATAAAAATATAGTGATATGTCCGAGAACATATCAAGAAGAATTGGGTTTAGAAGGTAAAAGTTCTGACATGATTGATTTTGTTAATAATATGATAAATGAAAAAACAAGAGTCATAGGAATGGAAATTTGCAATCATCAAAAAAAAGACATTTCGAAAATAGAAAACATGCTTCGAGAAAATGGATATAGCATAGATAAGATATATGAGAATATAATCGTTGCTTATATAGAAAAAACAAAAGAAATAGATGAAAAGAATTATCAAAAACCTATATTAAATATTGATGAATTAAATGATTGTAAAAATCATTGGGAAAAAAGATTTTTTGAGGGCTAGGGGTGCTCAAAATTACAGATTATTTAAAAGGTTTGGATGAAAAAATAGAAAATGAAATAGATAAAATAGCTATTAAACTAAACCTTAAAGAAGAAAAAAAAGAAAAAATGATTGAACATTGGGATGAATATGTCAGAATAGTAATGAGTCAAAGAGTTCCATTAAAGATAATTGGAAATGGTATAGAATCTTACTTTCCTTCGAAAGAAGAGTATTCTAAAAAGTACGAGGTTGGAGAATATTGCATAGAACTCAAAATTATATGATAGGTAATAAAAAATGTCAAATTGGGAAGAAAAAATAGAATCTACAAAAAGAATCGCTGAAATAGCTAGGAATAAAAATTGTCCTTTTGAAGTATTTAAAATATTAAAACATGTTCAAAAAATAGATGTACAGGTATCTATTATAGAAAAAATAAATGGGGAAAGGAAAATTTTGCAAGAAAGATTGGATGAGCTTGGAACTGAAATTTTTGAAGACTATGAAAATAATACTGAAATATTGGAAGTAAAAACAAGAAGAAAAGAAGGATATAAAAACGTTCTAAAGTATTCTGAAAGTTTGAAAGAATTAACAGATGAGTTAGAAGATAAAGTTGTTCAAGAAATTGATAAATGGTATGAAAATCTAAAATCTGATGATTTGGAAATTAAAGATAAAAGAGCAATAGAAAAAGCTACAGAAGAAGGAGTATGTAAGGAAATAATAAATACGCTTCTTGAATATTATGAGTTGCTTCCTGAAATATGTGAATTGTATGAATCAAAAATGTATGAAAAAAATAAGGAATCTAAAATAGAAAAGGAATTTTTTAAAAATTATTTATCTGAAAAAATAAATGATATGAACGATGTATATTACGGGAACAAGGGGTACGCATAAATTTATAAATTAAAAAATAAGATTATTATTGTGGGTGGAATAGGCAACTATCGCAATCGAAAGATGGTGAGGAAGTTCGACCACCAAAGATTTCAGCGAAGTAATTCGTCCGTAGAAATGCGGGGCTCTGACGCAGAAAATAACAGCTGCTGAGCATGATGATGTTGAAAAACTGAAATTTCAGCAAGTTGTGTGAAATCGTTAGCCTGAAAGGTGCAAGCCAAAAAGACAAATTTTGTCGAATAGGCGCTAAGTAGAATGTTGCCATGTCTTTTGATGAAGCAAAATTTTTTGCGGAAAGACAACACAAGCCGAACTACTTTTCATCCACAACATACTAAAAAGGTGTAAAAATGGGAAAAGATAAAATAAGTATGCCAGCAAGCCATGGTGGATTAATGCAGTACTATGAAGAGTATAAAGGCAAAATAGAGATGTCGCCTTACATAGTAGTTGTACTAACTATAGCAGTTATAATATTTGTTGTAATACTACATATGGTTGGACCAAATATATTTGGATTTTAAAGAAATATACTATTTTCTTTTAAAACTTTAATGATTTGTTCAAAAACTTCGCTTTTTGATTTAGAACCATCTATTATGTGTATATTCTCATTTAACTTATTCTTTAATTTCAAAAAGTTTTTTCTAAGTTCTTCCATAAATTCCAATTTTTCGAATTTTTCTTTACTTGTTCTTCCGTCGCTCATTCTTGAATAAGCCAATTCAGGATTTAAATCTATAATAAAGGTTATATCAGGTTTTAGAAAATTTTTCTGCATTTCATGTATTCTATCAAAAGAAATTCCTTGTGTTTGTTGATAAGCATAGGTAGAATGATAATATCTGTCACATAATACAAAATGATTTATATCTCCTGTTTTTCTTGACATAATCTTCTCAATTATTTCAAGATGTTCTTTTCTGTCTTTTGTATAAAGTTTCAAAAGAAGTTCTGAATTCTTAAGAGGACATTTATCCTTTTTCAATATTTCTCTTACTTGTTTACCATATTTCCCATAAGTCGGTTCCCTGGTTGTAAATATTTCATTTCTTTTATCAAGTTCAAAAATAAAATTATGAATTTTTTTTATTTGAGTGCCTTTACCACATCCATCTATTCCTTCTAGAACTATAAATTTATTTTTCATAAAAAAACAAAAACCTTAAGACATAAAAATATAGCGGTATTATATTTATTGATGGAAAAGTTTTTTGAACCTAAATCAATAGCAGTTATTGGAGCAAGCAGACATAAAGAAAAAGTAGGTTATGCAATTTTCAAAAATTTGTTGAGTTCAAGAAAAAAAGTTTATCCTATAAATCCAAACGCAAAAAAAATATGTGGTAGAATAGCATATAATTCAGTACTTAAAATAAAAGAAGATATAGACTTAGCAATAATTGTGATTCCTGCAAAATTTGTTCCAGAAGTATTAAAAGAATGTGGAGAAAAAGATATTAAAAATGTCATAATAATCTCGGCAGGATTTTCCGAGTCGGGTAACGAAAAACTTGAAAAAAAATTAGTTGATATAGCTTTAAAATATAATATAAGGTATATAGGACCAAATTGTCTGGGTACAATAAATCCACATCAAAAATTGAACGCTACTTTTTTCGGTAAAAATCCCAAGAAAGGTAAAATTGCGTTCATATCTCAAAGTGGAGCTTTAGGTGTTGCTGTATTAGATAGAGCTATAGAAAAAGGTATGGGATTAAGTTTATTTGCATCTATTGGAAACGCAACAAACATAGGATTTTCGGAAATGATAAAATATCTTGACAAAGACAAAAATACAAAAGCAATATGTCTTTATGTTGAAAGTTTAAGAAAAGGAAAAAAGTTTTTGAATGTTGTTTCAAAAATAAAAAAACCGGTAATTGTTTTAAAGGGTGGTATGACAAAAAAAGGGCAAGAAGCTGCTGCAACACATACAGCTGCCTTAATGTCAGAAAATGGGGTTTATACTGGAGCATTTAAACAGTGTGGTGCAATAAAAACAGAAAGCATTTATGAGTTATTTGAGATAGGTTCTTACCTTTCAAAAAATAAACCTATTAAAGGGAATAGAGGAATAATAGTAACAAACGCTGGTGGTGCTGGCGTACTTTCAGCAGATGCTTTTGAAAAAAATGGATTGGAATTAGCAAAAATTCCAAAAAGTATTATCAAAAAGTTAGATAAAGAACTGCCTATGGAATGGAGCAGAAGTAATCCTATAGATATTGTAGGTGATGCAACACCTGAGAGATATAAAAAAACATTGGATATTATAAAGAAAGGAAATTTTTACGATTTTATTTTTATTGCATTAACACCTCAAAAAATGACAAATCCTAAAAAAGTTGCAAAGATATTGGTTGAATTTCAGAAAAAATCTAAAACACCGATATTTTCATGTTTCATGGGAGGAGAATTAATAAAAGATGGAAAAATATTGCTGACTAATGAAAACATACTTAACTTTGAAGAACCTACATATGGTATTGGGATGATATCTAAGATGGTGAAATAATGGAATTGATTCAATTTTCAAATTTAGTAAAAAAAGTGATAAGAAAAAATATTACTAAAGAAATTGAAGAATATTTAATTGAACTACCAATAGGAAATACTAATTATAAATTTAAATTTGAACTGGATAATAAAACTGTGAGAGTGCTTTCCCCACTAAAAAGCCTTCCTACTGTTTTTGAGTTTGCAAATAGAATAGCACCACAAAAAGATTACACTTATTCGATGAGAGTTCTAAAGGAATCTAAAACAGATACACTTTCAAAAACATTTGACGTGAATTCACCTATAGAAAAAACAAAAAAAGAACTTGTTGCTGGTGAAGAAGTACAAAGAGTATTTTATGAAATTTTAAAAACTGAAGATTTTAAAATAACATATTCTGAACAAGAAGGTACAATAATCACTTTTGAAGAACCGGATAAAGCAAGAAGATTTTTTCAAACACTTGTTGGACTATTTCCGTTTGCAGATATTGGAAAAGAAAATAAAAGTCTTTTTGTCGATTGTTCAATTTCGATTGAAAATTATGAAAGATTTAAAAAAGAAGATACAAAAAAAGGTTTAATTAAATGTAGTATATCAATTGATAATGAAACAGTTGGGACAAAAACAGGTGCTTTTATTCTTTAAAAATATCAAAGCCTGATCTTTCTATTTGTTTTTTTGTGAGTAATTCAATATCCCGTTTCTTTGTTTTTTTACCATATTTTTTAAGAATCTCATCTATGGACATATTTTCATTTTTTGACACACATTCATCACATATTTTTGCAACAATGCAATTTTCAGTGTCGTAAACATATCTAACTTCCTTTTTCTTATTGCAAACAGAACACGTACTTTCGTCATAACCTATTGTCAAACCTATTTTACTCATTCTATCGCTTCCTTAACAGAACCAAACCCAACAGTTCTTATTGATTGCCAATGCGCATCCGGATTAAAAAGGGCGCATTTCTGCCCTTCTTCAAATGCAAAAGGTAATTTAGACTCTAATTCCACTTCAACTTTTTTACCTGGTTCTGCTTCGCTTATATCCGAACCATCTAAAACTATCTTGTTTATCGTCGCTGGAAAAGTTTGTATTCCTATATTAAGCCTGCATTCACTTCCAACCCTCAATTTGTCCTTAAAAAAATTAGTTATATCTAATCCTATTCTAAGATTTTTTCCTTTTTTAAAGACGCCTTCTTGAGATATCCAATCACCCATCTGAACATCCCAAGGATAAAGTCCTTTAAAAGAAATTCCTACCCTATTTCCAGAATTTATTTCTTCAACAATTTCTCCATGAAGACTTAATTCTTGAACAATAAACTCCTTTCCCCAAGGCATCAAAAAAACTTTGTCATATTTCTTTATCTTTCCAGAATTTATTATACCAAAAAGAGATACTAATTCTTTTTTAATTTCCTTCGTAGATTCTACTGGCATTTTAAATTTATCTCCTTCTCTCTTTTTTGGCTCTAATTTTATCAATTCTTCTCTTAATGTATCAAAACCTTCTCCAGTTATTGAAGAAGTTTCAACTATTTCTACATCTTTTAAGTTGGATTCTGATAAAATTGCTTTTACTTTATTTTTAAGAGATTCCACTTCCTGTGGTGTTGAAGAATCTGTCTTTGTTATAGCCACTACTCCCTTTTCTACATCCGCGTAATTAAGAAGTAAAATCAATTCTCCTAATTTTTGATTGATCGCGTCTATTGCAGATATGCAAAAAAGACATGCATCTGCTTCTTTCATAAGAGCAACCATTTCTTTAGGTTCATCTATGTTGTATGGTGTATCTGAAAGGTACACTAAAGAAGAACCTTGTTTAAAAGAATATATGTCAAATTTTTCGTTTTCAATTTCTTTTTTTTGTTTTAATTTTTCAGCTATAACTGTTTTTCCAGAGTTTTTCAAACCAATAATTGAAATTTGTATCGCCTTCATCTTATCACCTGATATTTCTTCAAAAATAAGATTGATTTATATAAGTTTCTACTGCCGATTCACTTGAAAAT
>PWUQ01000011.1 GCA_003563585.1 Candidatus Parvarchaeota archaeon | reverse complement strand
TCTTCCACTTCTTCCCATAAAGTCTTCGTTTTCGAAATTACTTTCAAAATCATCATCTTTTTTTCTTTTTAAAAAATTCAATATTCCCATAGTTATAACAAAAAAAACAGAAGTTATTAATGTTTTGATAAGTTATAAATAAAATATCAAATTTTATATACTCTTAATTTTTTAATATATGTATGCCTAAAAAAGAATCTGAAGAAAAAAAGAAAAGAGATAGTGAAAAGATAAGGGAGATACTCACGCGCACATTCGTAGATAAATATGAATTTGAGGTGCATGATTTCACAAGTAGTTTAGAACCTTATTACTTTTGGATGTTAGATTTTTTTAAAAAAGTGGGATATAAAGTTGAAAAAACAAAGGAAGAAATGGGAGCAAGCGTTGTATCTCAATTTTTTGGAGAGCTAAGCGTAAGAAAACAACAATTTGAAAGACGGGGTGTGGAAATACTTGGAAATGTTAATACCGTAGTTAAATCAATTATAAATTTACTTTATGATTTGAGAGAATTCGACAGAAAATTGAAAATTTATGATGATCTCCATAAAGGAGATAAAAAGAATAAAACGGCGGCAAGACTCACCTTAAAAAGGATATGGATGGATGAAGTGGATGTAAGAAAGGGCAATGCTTCGATACATGTTATGAGTTCTCAACAAGGACCCCAATTTGCAGTTTTAAGAGATGCATTTATGATAGCAGATAATCAAGAAGATTTGGAAAAAATGGATGTACAGGATAGAACAAAAAGAATTTTAAAAGGAAGACTTCAGGAATATTTAAAATGGGAAGAAGAAAGTGAAAAAGAACTCCGTCAAAGAAGGAAAATAGAACTTGCATATTTAAAATCGCAAGTAGAATCCTTAAGATTGTATTCAAAATGGGCTAGACCATATTTAAAAGCTGCACAAATGATAAGTTTTAAAGAACCTAGTATAAACGATCCAGAATTAATACAAGCATTTGACCAAAATGTTATTGAAATAATTTTAAGGGGTAAAAAAGATTATTCTATAAAAAGTTTTATCGAACCAGGGGCTTTTCCAGTAAGTTATAAGCCTCCTTTAATGAAAAAATCACCAATGCCAACTGTAATAGAACCTAAGGTATTTTCAGAAAGTGAAATTAAACGGATGTCTGCAAGAAAGGGTGGACCTATAGCACATTCAGTTATAGAAATAAGATTCACATATAGAGCTAGACCAACAATGGTATCTCAATCACAACAAGGAGGTGGCGGAGCATATAGACAATTGGGAAAAATAAATGTTGAATTTATTGGGTATGCTATGACACCCGAAGAATATTCTAATCTTAAAAAACAAGAAGAACAGGAAGCTATGAAATTCATAGAAGGTTTAACAACAGATTCATTAGAAGGAATGCGAGAAGAATTGGAGGAATATTTAGAAGAAATTGAATTGTCGGAAAAAGATAAAAAAAAGGGGAAAAAGATACCTATACTAGATAGGTTTCTTAAAACAGGTTCAAGTGGTGGAGGAGCTGCGTTTCCTGTATTTGGAAGATCTATACTCGAAAAAAAAGCAAGAGAGCTTGCAAGAATAAAAACTTCTGAGGGTTTATTTTTATTGTATGATATTTTCAAAAAAGCGCATGGATTCAAATCATTCCCATACCCACCAAATTTAAGAGAATCCACACCAATAACAATAAATAAACCACCAAGTCCTATAGAATATTGATTTAACAATTTATAAAAATATTAAATGTATTGTTTTATTTGATGGATATAAAGTTAATTTTAGAAAAATTAAATAAGATAGAAAGTAAAAAAGGTAAAATAAAATATATAGAAAAATTAATTTTTGAAACAAGAGATAAGAAATTAAAAGAAAGATTGAAAAAATTATTAAAATTGATTGAAAAAAATGGAAATAAAAAATTATCTTTTGAAGAAATTCATTCTGAAGAATTAAATATTGATAACAAAAAAGAGAACGTAGAAAATATAGAGAATATGATAAGCTTAGAATCTAGAATTACAGTGCCTATAAATAACCAAAGAATTGAAAGTGTAGAGGACGATTTTGAAGAAACATATACAAGAAATTTTATAACTGAAGATAGAATTTTGCCAAAAAATGATGAAAAAATTGAAAAAAAAATAGATTATTTGCCAAAAGAAGGATATTTAGAAAAAGAAAAAATCAAAGAATACAAACAATTAGAAGAACCAGAATATATAATAAAACCAAGGGGAAAAATATTAGAAGACCCTTTAGAAATGCGAATGGGAGAAGGCGTAGATACTAGAAAATCTTTTACAAATGTGGAATGGGAATTAAGCACTTCTAAAAAAACAGAAGAAGGAACAAGAGAAATAGGAGAATATAAAAGACAGGAAATATTTAGTAAATCATTAGAAGAAGATGAAAGAAAAAGGAAAGAGTATCTGAGAAAATTGAGCCATGGTGAAGTATAATGTATGGAGATAATTTAAGTTTCGAACATAAAAAGTTTAATTCTATGGATTTTGGTAGCTATGGCCTTGGTTCGACTATGTTATTAGCGGGAAATCCTGTTATGAGAACAAATACAGCTATTAATTGGGGTTTACAAAGTTTAGAACTTTCTATGGGCACCCAAATAAATCCTCAGCAAAGAACAGGACATATTGACCAAATAAGCAAAATTGAAAGAGAAGAATTGATAAGATTAGCTAAATTAAACAGAATAAACCTATCTCTTCATTCTTCACATCATTGTCCTGCAGGTGGACAAGGAAATCAAATAAGTGAAAATGCGAGATTGAACGCTATAAGAGAACACAAAAAAGTGATAGATTTTGCTGATCAAATTGGAAGAAGTATGAAGCAGAAACATATACCAGTAACCATCCATTCTGTCGAACAAATACCCGGAAACCCAGACCCACAAAATTTAGTTTATGCAGTTAACAAAGAAACTGGTGGTTTAAAAACATTTGAAAAAAAGGATGTAACATACCCAAAAGAACATTTGATAAGTATGGGATTAAAACCAGGTAAAGATTTTTTAGAAACTAAGAATAGGGGAGTTTATACCGTTTTACCAGAAGGATTCTTGAAAATGGAGAATAGGGAAACACAGGAAAGTTTAGAGCATGCAAGAGCGATGGCTTCATATCATAGTGATTTATATGAACAACAAATATTGGGTATGATAAATACAAATAAAGAAGAACTTAGAAGTGAGAGAGGGAGAGCAAGGATTTTGGAAGAAGCTAGAAGAAATAGAATGAGTGATTTAATTCAATCTTTACATAATTATGAAGTTCATAAAAAAAGAGAAAAAAGAACTAGAGCCGACTTAACTAATTTAGAAAGGAAATATACTGATAAATATGGACAATTGAAAATGTTTGATAAAACAGACAATTTCGCAAAAGAAAAGGCTAAAAAAAGTTTTATTGAGCTTGGAATGGAAGCATATAACAAACCATCTAAACCTATGATTGTTATAGAACAATTTAGTCCGGATCACGCACTTGGGAATCCAAAACAAACAGCAGAACTAGTAAAAGATGTTAGAAGAGGTTTAACAAATGAACTTGTGAAAAAAAAGGGTTTGTCGAGAAATAGAGCTAGAAAAGAAGCGAATAATATCATCGGAATGAATTATGATATAGGACACGCAAACATGTGGAAAAAATATGGTAAGACAGATAAAGAAATATTAAATGAAATCGATGAAATATATCCTATAGTAAAATATGTTCATATATCGGATAATTTTGGAGATCATGATACACATTTACCTACAGGATGGGGAAATGCTCCGGTAAATGAAGCTATGAAAAAATTGAAGAAAAAAGGGTGGAAAGGGCGCCCAATGCTTGAAACTTGGGGAGTTCCTGAGTATGGTGCGAATGCTTTTGGTGTATCTCAATCATTATATGGACTTAACGCAAATTTAGTTCAAGGTGGTGCAAATTGGGAAATGGCGGGAGGAACTTACTTTGAAACGGGATATTCATTTACAACAGGTCCTATATTACCTGATATAAATTTTCAGACATATGGAGCGGGCTTTTCAGGATTGCCTTATTCAACAGGTGCGCAAATTGGAGGAAGAAGACCTGGTGAACAATTCTCAGGAACTCCTATGAGTTAATATTATAACTAATTAAAATGTTAAAATTGTGAGGTGAGCTAATGGAAAATAAAAAAGTTCCAAGAAGAAAATTAACACATAAAGAAAAAGAAGAAATGATTGGTGAGGCATATAATGTTTCTTATAATTTCGCAAAGAAAGTATTTGATATGTTTCCAGGTATAATAAAATCTATAGTTTTATTTGGTTCTATTCCAAAAGCAGCACCAAAAGAAAAAAGTGATTTTGATATTCTAATAATAACTGATGATACAGCGATTGCACCAACAAGAAAATTTATAGATTGGTATAATTTAGAACTCGCAAAGCTTGTAAGAAAAAGCGATCCCAGACTTCATGTAAGTACAGTTACACTTACAACTTTTTGGGAAAATATACTTCATGGAGAACCTGTTGCCATAAATGTATTAAGAACAGGTATTCCTTTGATAGATACTGGTTACTTTGAACCCTTGCAATTTCTTTTATCTGCAGGGAGGATAAGACCTTCTAGAGAAGCTATATACAATGCAATGGCAAGAGTTCCAGGACATCTAACAAGAGCAAATGCAAGAATACTTGCTGGAATTGTCGATTTATATTGGGTTATGATTGATTCTGCGCAAGGTGCGCTTATGAAATATGGAAACGTTCCGCCTTCTCCTGAACACATAGAAGGAATGCTTAAGGATACTTTTGTAAGTAAAAAATTACTCAATAAAAAATATATAGGGTATTATAGAGAAATTTGGAAAACTTCTAAGGCAATAATACATGGAGAGATAATCAAAGGTAGTGGAGTAGATTTCGATAGATATAGAAAAATGGCTGAAGAGTTCCAAGAAAAAATGAACGGATTAATAAAAAGAAAAGAAAGGAAAGAATAAATTAAACAAAAATTTATTTTTTGTTTTGGTTTATGTATGGTTCTATACATTTACTGAAGTTGTTAGAAAATTCTTTGATTGCTTCGTATCCTTTGTATTCATTTCCATATTCCTTACTAGTAGAATTCAAAAACTTACCATATTCATCTTTAACATTTCTTACAATGTCTGTCGAATACTCAATAATTTTGTCTTTATTCTTTTCAATATATGGTTCTACTTCTTCTTTGGATACAATTCCAGATATTCCTTCCGATATGAGTGTTTTATTATCTACTGCAAGTTCTGCAATAATATCTGAAAAATGTTCGTATTTTAATGAATCTTCTTCGTTATTTTTTGCATATTCTTGGAATTCCTTTTGATAATGATTTTTAATAATTTTTCCTAATTTTTCATCTGACATTTTTCCTTCGAGTACATCTTTCAAATCTTTTTTTATTCTATGATAATCCCTATTATCAAATTCTTCCCCATTAAATTCTTTTGAAAGTTTTTCTAATCCACCTAAAAACTCAAAATTGGAGATGTATGGTAAATTTTCCAAAGAAAACTCTGTCATGCCTGGAATATGTGAGTATGCATCCAATGCTTCAGTTCCAATAATTCTCTTTAATGCTTTTATTTTACTTTCTGGATTTTTTCCTTTTGGAATAATCTCTTGATTTCCTGTATAATTAACAATAAATTTATCTATACCATGAATAATTTCGTCTTTATTAGCAGAATTTGAATTATATGCATCAATTAAACTATTCATATTTTCTAATTTTTTAATTTCATTACTATAGCTAGAAAATAATTCTTCGATTTTATTTTGATTCTTTTTTTGTTTCATATAATCACCCCACAGTAAATCTATATACTTTGATGTTTATAAACCTTTCGTTTATTAACTACTTATTAATAGTTACAATATAAGAATATAGATGTCGCTAATTAAAAAGTATATAAATGAATTTACATTTAACTTTAGTATAAAAGGTGGTATAATGGTTAAAAAAAAGAAAAAATCCAGTAAGAAGTCTGGAAAAAAATCAGCAAAGGATGAAGAAAAAAAGAAAGAAGCATTCTTAAAAGCTAAAGAAAAACTTGTTAAAAAAATAATGGAAGATAAAGGACTTTCAAAAGAGGATGCTGAAAAAATTGCTGAAACATATCTTAAAAAGATGGTGGAAGAAGGTGGAGCAGTTAAGATGCTCGAGAAGTATTTAGAAAAAGAAGACGCAAAAGCTGTGGATAAATATGTAACTTCTGTTGTAAGTAAATTTGGAAAATATATAAAATCAGTGGTTCTTTTTGGAAGTAAAAAAACAAAAAAAACAGTTTCTAAAAAGAAAAAAACAAATGATATAGACATTGCAGTAATAATAGATGATACTGATGTAAGAAAAATGACGAGAAGTGAATTAAAAGATAAGTTGTTCCAAAGACTTCTTGAAATAGGACATCCAATTTCTAAAAAATTGCATCCTCAACCATATTTGCTAACAGAATTTTGGCAATATGTTATGGAAGGAAATCCTGTTATATACAATCTTTTAAGAGATGGTGTAATATTATATGATGCTGGATTTTTCATGCCAATGCAGATGCTCATGAAAATGGGATACATAAAACCAAGTAAAGAATCTATAGACAAACACATGTATGTTGCAACAAAATTAGTTTCTCTTGCAAAAGATACAATGTTAAAGAAGATAGCATACAACTTAGAACAAGCAATTGTATCAAGTGGGCAAGCAGTTTTGATGGAATTAGGTTACAGACCACCTGCACCAAACGAAGTTCCAAAATTTGTAGAGGATGTTCTTGTTAAAAAAGAAAAATTAGTTGCAAAAAAATATGCTAAAATTGCAAAAGACGTTATAAAAAATTACAAAGATATTGAACATGGAGACAAAAAAGAATATACTGGAAAAGAATGGGACAAACATCAAAAAAATACAGAAGAATTTGTCAAAAAGATGGAAAAACTGTTAAAAAAGATGAGAGAAGATAAAGGAGAAACATTTCTTTTTGAAAGCAAAGATAAAAAAAATCAAAAAAAGAAAGAAGTTACAAGACATTCTGATGTAAATTTAAAGGAAAACGAAAAACCTGACAAAAAAGCAGAAGAATTAATTACAAAAGAGCTTGCTCAGAGATAACAAAACCTTTAAAAATACTCTTTCTTTCTTATTTTTTATGAAAGGACTTATTGTTAGTTATAGAAGAGGGCGTCACAGACAAACACCCAATCAAGTGTTGGTTAAAGTTAGTGATATAACTGATTTGTCTAAGGCTCATGAAATTTTAGGAAAAAGAGTAGAATTAGATATTTCTGAAAAAACAAAAATGATTGGAAAAATTTTTGCAACTCATGGAAACAAAGGGGTTGTACGAGTTCGTTTCAAAAAGGGTGTTCCAGGACAAGCAATTGGAATGGAATGTGAAATAAAATAGTGAACTTGGGGTGAAATAAATGACCATCGTTGATGTATTTAGATGCAAAATTTGTGGAGAAGTTTATATAGGTAGTGAGAAACCAACTCATTGTCCTTTCTGTGGAGCTCATAAAGAATTGATAATTTTTGCACGAGATGAAGACGTAAAATTTGATGTAGAATTATCTGAAACAGATAAAAAACTTGTTGAAAAAGCTTTAGAGTTAGAAATAGACAATTCGAGATTTTATTTATGTTCTAACAAAAATACAAAGAGTATCGAAGGTAAATCTATGTTCAAAAGACTTGCAAAAATAGAATATGAACATGCAGAAGTTTGGGGTAAAATATTGAAAACTGATATACCTAAAAGAGAAGTGGGAGAAGATTGTTCTGAAGATTATAATGAAAATTTAAAAAAATCGCATGAAAGAGAAGAAAGAGCAATTAAATTTTATAGAGAAGCAGCAGAAAAATCCGAAAACAAAAGAAT
>PWUQ01000024.1 GCA_003563585.1 Candidatus Parvarchaeota archaeon | reverse complement strand
TTTATGAATTTGAACCAACTGATGTTCATGTGGATGAAGATGAAACTTATATAAACGAAACCAAGATTGACGGAGACATATCAGAAATATTCGGCGACCCCGAAGGTGTAGTCGAACCACCTCCCATACCCGGAAATTAAATAAAATAAAAAAGCAATACGGGAATAATTAAACAACCCATGCAGTGTGCAGCCCTAGTTTTTAATTTACTAGCTAAATATCCTACTCCTGTTGACATAAATAAAAAACCAATTCCTAAGAAAGAATCAAAAAAGAAAGCCAGTGCAGAAATAAAAATCATCACACAAATCGCCAATTTTTTATAATTTATTTTTTGAGATATCTTGTAAAATTTCTTTCCAAGCTTCAAAACAATTACATAAGATATTATTCCAAATGTCAGCATTAAAAGAAAAATTAAAATTAAATTGAATAAATCTATATTGAACCTTTGTCCAAGCATTGCGAGTGAGCCAACTCGCGCTCTTCCAACACTATACAAAAGCATTGTTGAAAAAGAAATATTAAAACCAGAAATAGCTCCAATTGAAATTAAAAAATCCTCACTTTTTTTAAGAAGTCCTCTGCTTAAAAGAGAGGCTTGTGCCGGACTAACTGCCGGTAAAAAAATAGCCAAGAAGCCAGCCACAAAAGACGAACCTACTCCCCTAATAACAGATTCTCTTTCTATGTCAAATTTATATGAGATAATCTGTTTCGGAATTTTCTTTTTAATTTGTAAGAGAATCGGAAAACCAAAAAATCCTGTAAGCATTATGAGCAAGGGTTCATTCATGTTGTTCAATCCAAAGTAACCAATCAATCCGGCGAGCAAAAAAATCACAATCGCAAAATGTGGTTTTTTATCTGATAATATAAGATAACAAGAAACAAACAAAAGAAAAAACGGAATATAATGTCTTATGTATTCATACAAAACAGGAAGTATTACTATTAATGCGGGCGACAATAGAATTGAAACGACTATAGATAGTATCAAACCAAAAACACATAATTTTAGTGCAACCAATGCCTTTCCTTTATTAACAAATTGAAACAAAGGATGCATAGCCAATACATGGCTTTCTTCAGGAACGAACAAAAATATAGAACGTAAAAAACTGAAAAAAGAAGCAACAACAAGCATAACAATGATTATTGGAAATAACGAATAATCAAAAACCATAGCCAACAATATTGTTGCTAAAAGATTCGGATGAAAACCAGGAATCAAACCTACAACAATTCCAAGTATAAAACCAATTAAGATTGCAAATAAAATTTCGAACATTTTAACTTACAATATTTCATATCCATTTTTTTTGACAAGCACAACATCTTCAATCCTAATACCAAATTTACCAGACAAATAAATACCAGGCTCAATCGTGAAAATCATATTTTCTTTTAATACATCATCACTTTTTTTGGATATCTTAGGACCGCATTTGGTATTCAATCCAATTCCATGTCCTGTGCTATGTATGTATCTATACCCTGCACTCTCAACAATGTTTCTGGCAACTTTGTCTATACCTCTTGCTTTAACTCCAGGCTTTATTTTTTCGATAGCTTTTTGATGCGCCTTCTTGACAATTTCATAAACTTTTTTCATTTCTTCATCTGGGCTTATTAAAAATGTTCTTGTTATGTCAGAACTATACCCTTCTTTTGAAGCGCCAACATCCATCACAACAATTCTTTTTATGTTGGTTTTATTGGTATTGTGATGTGGTATTGAGGAATTTTCGTCTGCCTGGATGTGGCAAAAAGAATAATCTGCACCTTTGGAAATAATATAATTTTTTATCTCGATAGAAACATCTTCTTCTGTCATTCCTTCTTCAAATTTAGAAAAACCATAATTTATTGCATTTTTAGTGATAGTTGTCAAATCCTTTATTATCTCTATTTCACGAGCTTCTTTTATAGATTGTATTTTAAGCAAATCTTCTTTTATTTCTATCAATTCACAATCATTCAAAATTTTTTCAATAAATTTAAAAGATTCATAGGAATCAACACAAAAACCAACTTTTGATTTATCTGGTATTATATCTATTAAAATTTCAGCAAGTTCTTCTGTTGAACCATATTTTTTTACATTCACACTTTTCGAATAAGCTTCATTAAGTTCATTAACAATCAAATAAGCATTTTCAATAGTTACAACTAGATATGTTACATCATCTGAAAAAGAAAATCCAGTAAAATATTTTATCGAAGCCGCACCGTTTATTATAGCAGAATCAATTCCTTTCTCAGCTAAAATATTTTTAATCTTTTCAATTCTGTCCACGAAACATCACCAAAAAAAGGCGTTTTTTTGTTTTTTATAATATCTAAAATTTCATTAGCTATATCTCTTGGTTTCTTATTTGTTGTATCTATCTCATATAAATGTTTCTCGTGTTTGAGTTCCAAAGATTCTATTAAACAAGAATCTAAAACTTCACACAAAATATTTTCCTCAATTTTTTCTTTTGAATATTTTCTTTCCTGAAGTCTGTTTTTTAAAATATCTGGGTTGCATCTCAAAACAAAACAAAAATCAACAATTCCAGGAGAAACATATTGCGCCACATGTGAGGCGATTACATAATTTCTATTTTTTTCAATTTCTTTTTTTACAGCGCTAGTTATTTTAGTCTCATCTATAAAAACCACATCATTTTTTGTTTCAAGAAACCCATACTTTTCAGCGATTTTTCTTAAATCTAAAATTTCCGCACCAATCTTTTCTGCAACAAGATTTCCAATAGTGTTTTTGCCTACACAAGGGGTTCCTGTTATTAATATTATCATATTAAAACAAACAATTTCAAATTTAAAAAAGTTTTAAATTATAGAAATATTTAATTTAATGTGGAAAAAAATAAATCCTTGTTATTAATTATCACTATTATATTATTTTCAGTTATATCTATTTCCAGCGTTTTTGGAACACAATCAAAAGAAAACCCCGAAATTTATTTAGTGGCATTAAATCATGAAAAAGGAAATGAAGAATTTTCAATCCAATCCAATCAAATTTCTATTTCAGAAATACAAAAAAACTTTTTAAACGATTTTTCGGAGGAAGACTTTAAAGTTATTTATGAATATTCGAATTTTCCAGTTATTGCTATAGAGGCAACAGAGGAAAATTTAAGATTAGTTGAAAAAAACCCAATAGTTTCAAGTATTTCTCCAGACAGGGAAGTTTATCTAATGATGAACAACGTTACCGAAATAATCAAATCTAAAGATTATATTGATCACACAGGATATAATGGTACTGGACAAACCGTTTGTGTTATTGACACAGGTGTCGATTACACTCACACATATTTAGGAGATGGTTGGGGTAATATTGTTATCGCAGGAGCAAATACATTACAAGAAGTTATAGTCTGCAATGAATCAAATCCTTCACCATGTATGGATGGACATAGTCACGGAACACATGTTGCAGGAATTATCGCAAGCCAAAACGAAACTTACAAAGGTGTTGCGCCAGGTGCAAAAATTATCGCGATAAAAGCAATGGATGATGAGGGTTCGGGAAGTTCAAATAGTATAATTAAAGGTATAGACTGGTGCTTAAATAATTCAGAAGAATTTAATATTTCTATTATAAGCATGAGCTTGGGCATGAAAAATTTATATTGGAATAATATAATTGATTGTGAAAATGACAACAGTGGAATCGCAACAGCAGTTAATGCTGCAACAGACGCAGGTATTGTAGTAGTCGCGGCATCAGGAAACGACGGACAATTTAATCAGATAACTGCTCCAGCATGCATAGAAAATGTTATTTCAGTTGGTTCTACAAATAAATCAGACTTCATCTCATCGTTTTCAAACAGAGGAAATTTGTTAGATTTTTTAGCTCCCGGGCAAAGTATAATTTCAACAATTTTAACCAATAATTTTGGAAGCAAGTCTGGGACAAGCATGGCAACGCCGGCAGTTTCCGGAGCGATTGCTTTGTTAAATGAATATAATCAAAATGTTAACAGCGAAAATTTAAATGTGTCTCAAGTAAGAGAAATTCTAAACAAAACAAAAGACAGAATTTCAGATGAAAATTATGAGTATCCAAGAATTAATTTGATGGACTCATTAGAACATATCTATTGCAATTGCAATTGTTGTGAAAGTTGTACACATAAAATAAATGATGAAATTTGTTCAGTTGTCTATATAGAAGAAGACATTTATCATAATGACAGTTGCATAATTTTAGAAGCTCAAAATAAAACAATAGATTGTCAAGGACATTCTATCACCGGAAATAAAACAGATAATGGAATATTTTTGAATAATTCAAATAATTCAATTATTAAAAATTGTGTCATATCAAATTATACCATCAGCATTGTTTTGAATAACTCATCTGAAAGTTTAATAGAAAATACAACTACACTTAATAACAGCAAATGGGATTTTTATATGGCAAATAGTTCCTTAGCACAAACAGAAAATTTAACCATTGGGAATTTAACGAAAAACATAACAATTTCATTTGAAGCTAAAGATATAGGATTGATATATTCAGAACCTATAGAAATTAAAGATGGATTCTCGCATATAAATCATTTTTTGAACATTACAAATACATCCGAAAGTTCTTGGATGTCTTTAAACATATCTTATGATGAAGATGACCTGAGTAATTTAAAAGAATATCAAAAAGAAAATCTGATGATATGGAAGTTTAACGGAACATGGAATCCAATTTTTGAATCAGGTATTAATGAGGACCATATATATTCCGGAAACATCTCAATATTTTCCGTATTCACCACGAAAGTAGATACAAAAAATCCAAATATAGAATTAGAAGCAAATACAACCGAAATCGAATTTGCAGAAGAATATATTAAAATCAATTGGACTGCGACAGATAATTATGAATTAGATAGTGTTTTATTTGAAGCTTTTTATCCAAATCAAACAACCATTATCAATTCAAAAAATGCAACAGGAGAAATTATTTTTGAGCCGGAAATTTTGAAGTTGTTAGGAAATTATACAATAAAACTTTGGGCAAATGATACAATCGGAAATGAAAATACAACAAACAAAACATTTGAAGTTATAGACTCAACACTCCCAGAAATAAAATTTGTTTCACCAACAACAGAAGCTGGCACACACAATCAAAAATATATAGCTGTAAATGCAACAACAGATAATACAGACGATTTAAACAAGACAACAATTTACCTTTATGATGAAGAAAATATGATGTATATTCAATCAACTAATGAAACAGAATTATATCACAATTTCACAAATCTGCCAGATGGAATATATTTTTTAAATGCAACTGTTAATAATACTAAATACGGAAATGTTAGAACAACAGAAACCAGAAAAATAATTTTGGACACAACACCACCCGTGTTAGAAATAATATCTCCAAAAGGAGTTACATACAGCAACAGAAACATTCTAATTGAAATATTTGCGGAAGACGAACATAGTGATATCGATAGAATTTGGTATATGATAGAAGAAGATGATGAAGATGATGAGAAAAACATAACGTACATAGAACCCCACACAATTTCGTTTTCTCAAGGCAGTCATATATTACATGTGTGGGCTAATGACTCTGTAGGACACATAAGCCACAAAAAAATTTCATTTGTCGTAAGAATATCTTCTTGGAGTGGAGGCGGTTCCGCGCCCAGAGAACCCGAGCCAGAATCCGAACTAATTGAATGGACTGAAGATGAAAAAATAGAATCTCGTATGAAAATTCATGATACGCTAACCTTTTCAATAGACAATAAAGAACATACATTAAGAATACGTTCAATGTATTCGGACAGAGTTTCTATAAGGATTCGTTCGAGAACAATAGACTTAAATTTAGACATAGGAGAAACCAAAGAAGTAGACATATTGAGGAACGGTATCAATGACATAAGTATACACCTGGAAAAAATAAGCCACGGTTATGCATATTTATCCATTGAAAGATTAAGGGTAGAGGAAATAGAAAAAATTGATGAAGAAGTAGATGAGATAGATGAGCCAGAAGAAATCCCAGAAGAAACACACAAAACAGAACCAACAAAAACAATTTCCGAACCAAAAGAAGAAGAAATAAATTATATTTTTATAGGTGGATTTGTGTTCGCAATGATAATACTTGGAATATTAGCATACCTAGAAATTAAAAAAGGAGACTAAAAAATTCATCTTGGCAAAACTTCTATAGGGATTCCTATACTTCTTTCAAGATTTCTTATTCTTTTTCCACCCTTACCTATTATCTTTTTTACTTGTTTTTTATCTGCATAAACATACGCTATCCCATCTCGCACTTCTACTTTTAGATTTTTCATACCCAAAGAATTTTTTATTTCGCTTTCAATTCCTTTTTTGGGAGTTACAGGAATCACAACAGTTTCTTCTCCGAATGTATAGACTTCATATTCGGGCGCATCGGTAAAAAAATCAGTTATTTCTATAATAGGACGAGCTAAATCGCTTTCAGTCATTCCGCTTGGAACTTTAACAGACATTTTTAGTGAATAAATTTTTGCTATTTTTCCATCCTCTATGAATATCACTGTATCTATAATAGATGGAATCATTCCAAGTTCTATTTTTCTTATGAACCTTTGGATTGAATCTATTGGAGATGTGGCATGAACTATTCCAACCATGCCCACTCCTGCCAATCTTAAATCAGAATATAAAAAGAAGTCTTTATGGCTTCTCATTTCATCAAATATAGTATAATCAGGTCTGCTTAATAGAAGCACATCTTTTATTTCATCTGTGCTTCCCAACGCTTTGCTGTATTGAGTTATTTCAGCATCAAGTCTTAAATCTCTTGGAGCTTCAACTGTTTTTACAACCTTCCCTTTTTTCATGTAAAATTCTGCCAGAGCTTCTGCGAAAGTTGACTTTCCATGTCCAGGCGCTCCAGATATAAGTATTCCTGACGCTTTGGTTTCGAATCTATCCATTATTTTTTTAGGCAGTTTATAATCGTTCAAGCTGAGTTTTTTTATAGGATGAACAATGGTTATTTCCCACCCATCTGCAAAAGGAGGTTTTGTTATAACAATTCTATAATTTTCTATTTGCGCTATAACACTTCCGCGCCTTTCAGTTTCTATGAATGAACCCGCGCTCCCAGTTTTTGCTTTTTCTATAATTTCTTGAGCTATTTCTTCCACTTCTTCCTTTTCGAGCGTTTTTTTATCTATTGTTTCTATTTTCCAATTTCCAGGAACACCTTTTTTGGCGGTAGGTTTTATTCCTTCCCTCAAATGAATAGACATTGTTTTGTCGTCGAAGTATTTTTTGAATTTTAATTTTTTTATCTCTTCCTCTACTTCTATAAAAATTACTTCAAGTCCCTGAGCTTTTGCAGCTTCTGCATCAACTCTATCCAATGTTATGAATATAGCATCTTCTTTTATTGCCAAATCCCTTATCATGGCGTCTATTTCTCCGGACTTGGCATATTTTATTTCAAACTCCTTTGGTCTTTCACCTCTGAATTCTAAATCAATACCTTCGATATTTTTTGTAGTTTCTTTTAATTTTTGTAATTCTTTTAATCCAATCAAACCTACTTCTCTTCCACGATTTGCTTGATTTTCTAATTCAGAAATAACTGCATTGTGAACAAGAATCTTACCTTTAGTCAATTCTTTTTTTTCAATCATTTTAGACATAACGCCGTCGATTATTGCGCTTGTGTCTGGTACATATACATTTTTCATAAAATACTATTAAAAATACCCATTTAAAATACTTGTTATTAAAGCAGAAACATTGCAGAAAGCATCTCTAAAAGTTCTCTTCCTCTCCTACTCCACATTAGCCAAATTACTACAATTGCTGCTAAAACACATACTAAAAGAACAATAACAAAAACTTCTGATGTTACCGCTTTTTTATTTTTCATTTTTTGGCACCAATTTTTTAATTCCAACATATTTTTGAAGCGCTTTTGGTATTTTTACGCTGCCGTTCTTTTGTTGGAAGTTTTCAAGAATAGCACATATAGTTCTTTGGGTTGCGACTGCCGTACAATTTAATGTGTGCAGAATTTCTTTACCTCCACCATATTTTCCAACTTTGATATTTGTTTTTCTTGCTTGATAATCTGTTGTGTTTGAGCCTGAACCTACTTCTCTGTATTTTTTTTG
>PWUQ01000003.1 GCA_003563585.1 Candidatus Parvarchaeota archaeon | reverse complement strand
GCATAATGTTTATTGCAGTTTTCCCATGATTTTTTATATTTTTGTTTTTCATTAATATCGGAATCAAATCTTTACTTTTTTTGTCTTTATTTTTATTTAGTATATCTTGCATTTCATACTTCCAATTATCTGCAACGAATATTTCTATCTCAACTGGAGTTTTACCTACAAGTTTTATTATTTGGTTTATGTCCGAATGAACGCTTTTTAAATATTCTTCACCTTCTTCTGCTTTTTCATCTATTTTGTTTTTATTTGGTTTAGGCCATGATTCAATCGAAACAAAATTATTATTTCCCATTTTTCCCCATAACTCTTCAGAAATATGAGGTATTACAGGTGCAAGAATTTTTATCCATTTAGGATAAATTTCTTCTTTAAGCACACCAATTTCAGAAGGTGCTCTTCTTTTGAAATAATTTATGTCATTTATAACGTCATAAAATGAACTTTGAATGTACTCCCTTATCGAATAATTTTCAATCGCTTTTGTAGTGTTTTCTATAACTCTATTGAATTTAGAGATTAACCATTTTGTAGCATTGGTGTTTTTGTATTTTTTGCTTTTCGAATTTGAAACAAGATTATAAAATTTTGAAATTTTGTTATTTAAAGACATAACCTCATTCTCATTCCAATTTAATACAGTAGATAAATCGGCAGCATATGATACGTAAAGCCTAAACAAATCAGCAAAATACTTTTTTGGAATTTCCGCTAATGGGATAACATTACCCAAACTTTTAGACATTTTCTTTCCTTCTCTAATCAAAAGCTCATTTAACGTTATTCTTTTTGGCCAATATTTTTTATCAAAGATAGCAGTATGATTGAAAATATAAAATATAAGATGGTTTGTTATGTGTGCTATTGCAGTATGCCTCAAGTCAACAGGATACCAATACTCAAATTCATCTTTCATTTTTTTTACTATTTTTTTATCTATATCTAAATCATTTATATTGCCTTTTCCTAAAAGTACGTAATCCCAAAATTCAAAATTTAATTTTTCCGTAGGAATATTATTATCTTTTATATGATGTATGATTGTATAAAAAGCCATATATATTGTCGAATCGGAAAGTGATTCTATTATCCAATCTTTGTCAAAAGGAAGTTTGGTTCCCAATCCTCTTTTTCTTGCTGCAGGCCTTTCATGAACCCATTCGATAGTATCATCGAAAAATTTTCTGTATGTTTCAGGAAATATTTCCATGTTTTTGAGACATTTCTTTGTTTTTTCCTTCCATCTTTTATTTCCATAATCAATAAACCATTGGTCTTTAAGAACAGAAACTATTACTTCTCCACCACATCTGCATAATACCGGCTCTTGTATTGCTGAAACTTCATACATTTTATCCAATTTTTTTTCTTTTTCAAAAATTTTTACTAAGCCTTCTTTTATTTCAGAAACTTTTTTACCTTTGAATTTTTTACACCTATCGTTTAAAATTCCTAGATAAAATTCATTTTTATAAATCTCTTCTGTTGCTTTTTTCAATTTTTCATCTTCTTTTTGGTTTTTTATTTTATACTTTTCAACAACATCTTTTGCAGGAAATTTTGAATAATTTTCAATATTTATTATAGATATTGGTTTTATATCTTCTTTTGATTCTTTCAATGCTACATAATCATAAGGAGCGTGTGCTGGAACGGAGTAAACAATTCCAGTTCCATTATCGACACTTACAAAATCCGCTTTAAGTATAGGTATACTTCTTTTTTCAATTGGAACATTTACTTTTTTACCTATCAATTCTTTTCCAAAAAACTCTTTTTTTATTTCAACATTTTTGTCCTGGAATTTTAATTTTTCTAATGAATTTTTACTTATTATCCAATTTTCTTCATTTACCGTTGCCTCAACATATTTACCTTTTGGGTTTATCCAAATGTTGGTTACGCCATATATAGTTTCAGGACGTAAAGTTGCACAAACGATGAAAATATTCTCAAAAGGAAATTTCCATAAATTCCACTCTTCTACTTTTGGTTTTATCGTATCCCCACTTTTTATATCATCTTCACCAACCGCATTTTTGCAGCTTTTACAATAGAGGATTGGATATTCTCCTTTTTTGATTAGATTAGAGTTCTTAAGTTTTTGAAATTGCCATTCAATAAATTTATTGTATTCAGAATCATTTGTTGTAAATTTTCTCCTCCAATCAATTGAACATCCTATAGAATTAAAATCTTGAATGTATGTTTTTGAGAAATATTTCATTATACTTTCGGGGTTTTCAAAACTTTTTACAATTTTTTCTACATCTTTTTTATTTTCTGTATGTAATTTAACATAACTTTTGAATTGATTTATTGTTTCTTTTTCATTCTTTTTCATTTTTTTAGATATGGCTAAAACAGGCGTTCCGCTCACATGAAATGCCATAGGCCATAATACATTATTGCCCCTCATCCTTTGATATCTTACGAATATGTCTGCTATGGTGTAAGTTCTTCCATGTCCAATGTGAAACGGACCCGAAGTATACGGATAAGGAACTGTGGCGAAGAATTTTTGTTTTTTATTAGGGTTCACTTCGAATATTTTTTCTTCTTGCCATTTCTTCTGCCATTTTTTTTCTATTTTTTGAAAATTAACCATATAAGAAAATAACATAATCAACCTTTAAACTTTTTTTGATATTTTGAAAACGTTTATAAAATAAAATTTACGTAGAATATGTATGCCCCTGTAGCTCAGCCTGGATAGAGCGGCTGCCTTCTAAGCGCCTTTTAAGAGGTGTTGAAGCAAGCAGTAGGTCGAGGGTTCAAAAGAGCTTTTCTTTGCAAAGACCTCAAAAAAAGCAAAAGAAAAGTTTTGAAATTCCCTTCGGGGGCATAGCAAAATATTTAATATTAAATAATCTTTAATTGTTAGGTGAGTTAATGGTAGATTATTTTGAAATAGCCAAATATCCTCTTTTGGACAAAAAAAATTTTTTAATTGGCTTTATAGTTGGCACGCTATCTTTTTTGATTTTACCCTTATTTTTAATCTTTGGATATTTATCTAAAACTATAAGAGAGACTTTAAAAAACAGTGACGAACTTCCCAGTTGGAATAAAGCCGAATATTGGAAAGATTATTTTATTCATGGTTTTTTCATATTTTTAATAATCGTTTTGTATTTACTTCCTGCATTTTTAATGAGTTCTGTTTCTTTAGTATTAACTGAAGGAGACACTTCAACTTTTTTAGAAACTGAAACTCCTTGGGAAGAAGTAGCTTTGTTAGGAGGAGGCATAAGCCCTATAGCAATTTCACTTCTATTCTTTAGTTCAATTCTATTCTTCGCAGCTTTGTTTTTGCTACCTATGGCAATTGTAATGTATTCTGCAAGCGAAAACATACGTTATGCATTTAAATTAGACGAAATATTTCCTAAAATTAAATCTATGATAATACCTTACGCAAAAGCTTTCCTGGCTTCATTATTTGTTTTCTTTTTGGCATTTTTGCTTTTGTTGATACCCGGTGTTGGATTTTTCATGGGAGGTATACTACTTTATCCTCTTTTATTTTCGGGAAGACTTTTTGCAGAAGTATTCAGGAATTTTGATTATTAATGAAACATTTATAAGTTTTAATTTTTATTTTCTTTTTATGGGGCGGTAGTATAACCTGGCTATTATGGCGGGCTCCAGAATACTTTTTTGGAGCGATGACCCTTTTTAGGGGATGATATGCAAGGGGTATGTAGATACCCGTTGATCGGGGTTCAAATGAACTTTTTGGAAAAAAGCTTAACCAAAAAGTCTGAAATTCCCTGCCGCCCCACTTTATAGGTGCTCTATTTGGAAGAATTTTATTTATGCAAAAAAGATTTTGAAGATATCGAGGAATTTTTGAAAAGAGAACACATACCTTTGACAGAATATTATATGTATAATGCCGGAAATTATTGTATACTTTCAGCAGTTCAAAATAATCCTACACATCAAGAACTCTACGAGAATTTAATTAATTCGAATTTTGACACGCCCGACAGAATAATCGAAGGTTTTGAAAATTCTTTTGATGATATTTATAAAATTTTAAAAAATGCACATTTTCCAAACCAGAAAATGGAGAGGATATATAATTTTGCAGATTGGTGGAACAAATCTAATTTACATAAAAAAATTTTACATGATGCTGAAAACGGAAGAGAAGAAGAATTTAAATTAAGAAATCAGCTCGCGAAAGAAGCTCCAGGATTAGGTTTGAAATGTGCTTCACTATACATGATTAAATGTGGGTATGAAAATATTGTTCCTGTAGATATTGTTCTTCTTAAATTTCTAGATAAATTGGGGTATGATGTTGAAATTCCAAATTATAAAACAAAAAGTGGCCCAAATCATAAAGAGTATTTGAAGCTTGAAAAATTAACTACAGATTTGACCAAAAATGAGAAGCTTTTGGAATTAACTGACTTGGAGGAAATATCTCCAGCTATATTTCAGGCAGTGGTGTGGCGCAAATATTCTACGTATCGTGAAGACGCACTTGAGAAATTCTACAGATAATAGTAATGTTTATAAGTAAACATACTATTTAAAATATGAGGGGATGCAATTGAATAGTAGTAAAATAATATTAGGGCTTTTGATTATTTTAATTTCATTTAGTGTATCTTACGCACAAAATTTTAGAATAACAAATTTTGAATTGGATAGAGCTGTTTTCTTCCCAGGTGAAGTTGTAGAAGGAACAATATCAATAGAGAATAGAAGAAGTGAAACACAACAATACCAACTTGAATTAATTTACAACAACAGAGTTTTCGTGCAAGGAACTCCAAGATTCATATATTCAAGACAAACAGCAGAACAAAATTTCTTTTTAGAAGTTCCAGATAAAGAAAGTATTTGGGTAACTTTTAGAGTTTACAATGAAGATTATTCAACAAGCATAAGGAGAAATATACTGATATCTTCGAGGAAAAGAAATTTTTCTTTTAATTTGGATAAAACTATAGAAGTTTTGAAGCCAGGAGAAGTAGAAACATTTAATGTTGAATTATTCAACAGAGGAACCTTAGATGACACGTATTCAATTAAAATAGAAAATTGGGAACATTTTGAAATAGATGAAGAATTCATAAAAGTAGATTATTACTCTTCCGATAGATTTTCATTTGATATTTTTGTACCTGAAGATATTAGAGTTGGAAAATATGAAATCGATTTAATTATATGTAATATAGAAGATAACTGTAAAACAGAAACAATAGAAATTCGTATAACAAGACCTGAAAAAGAACAATCTATAATTGAATTTGATGAAAACATTTTTGAAAGAAAATTTAGCAAAATTGATGAAAAAATAGAATTTAATATGTCTATTCAGAATATAGGTGATGCTGAAAAAAGATATACTATTTTCATTGAAAAAGAAGAAATAGAAAGTGATTTGATAATACGTTTTGAAGAATCTGACTTTATTTTAGATGTGGATGAGTCCAAAGAAATATTTTTTGAACTTATTCCTAAGGAACCAACAGATTATAATGTTTATTTGGTAATAAACTCAGAAGGAAGTAGAATATACAGGGAAAAAATAGAATTGAAACACGAAACAAGACTTGGTTCTATATCTGGAATGTTTTTCTCGGAAGATGCTGGAGGATTAGGAGGAACTGGATTGATTATATCATTTGTTTTGATACTAGGAATTGGTGGATATTTCTTATTTAGATATATGCAAACCAATATATGGAAAGAGAAAGCGGTAGATTACACGGAAAAACATCCTAGAAAATTAACCAACCATAAAAACGTTCATGATAATAATTACATGGTAAAATAACAAGGAGGATAGTAAATGCACAAGGAACACATCAACAATAAAAGATTAAATGAATTATTAGATGAGTTAAAAATAAAAAAACCAGAAATTTATGAACATTCTTTAAAAGTTGCAGAATTATGTAATCAAATAGGTAATCAGTTAGAATTAAAACCAGTAGATTTAAGGGAATTAACAATATCTGGATTTTTTCATGACATAGGCAAATTAGTTATTGAAGATGAATTTCATCCGATATATGGTGGAAAAATCTTAGAAGTTTGTGGGGTTTCTGGAACTATAAGGAAAGCAGTTTATCAACATCATGAACTTTTAGATGGAACTGGTTATCCTGAAGGTATTTCTGGAGAAGATATTGTTAAAAATAGTAGAATAATAAATGTAGCTGAAATATTTGCAAATGCGAATTATGAAATCTTTAATTTTCGTGAAAATTCCCCTTCTGCCAAGGCTATTGAATTATTAAAGAATAATCCAGAAAGATTCGATTCTACTATTGTAGAAGCTTTAGAAGATGTTTATAATTATAAAAAGGAATCCGACAATTTTATTAATACATATCTTTTCTTTTGAATTATGGTAAAAGACAAAATAGCCGAGGGAATACTTACAGGCGATAAAGTAATTGTCAGAGATGAATCGGATTCAAGCAGAATATTCAATAAAGGTTGGTATGGTAAAGTGTTAGAGGGTAAGTTGGAGCTTTCATTAATTGAAGCTCTTTTGTTGGCTGAAAAGGGAACACTTGAAATAAAAAGTCAGAAAGGAAGAAAAATAGGATTTAAAAGATTCATAAAAGAAGCAACTAAATTGGACGCCAGATTCTACACGAGATATACAGTTTACAAAGACATAAGAAAAAGAGGATATATCACAAAAACCGCTCTTAAGTACGGAGCAGATTTTAGAGTTTATCCAAGAGGAGGTTCTCCTGGAGAAGAACACGCTAAATGGGTTCTTTTTGCAGTACATGAGGGTGAATCTTTTGACTGGAGAAAGTTCGCGGCTATGATGAGAGTTGCTCATTCTGTAAGAAAAAAACTTTTGATAGGGATAGTGGATGACGAAGGTGACACCACATACTACGAAGCAAGATGGACTAGACCATAAACTAATTCTTTAGAAAATAAAAAAAAGAAAAAGAATTTAAAACTATTTTCCGAAATGGTACACTGCTTTTAATGCTACAATTATTGCTGCTGGTGCTACGAAAAATATTATGTATTGCAATATTGTTCCAATCAATTCTCCAACATATCCAATATATGGAATGAATGTTAAAGAAGCTGAAAAGAATCCTGCTGCAGTCATTAAAACCAAAGTTGCTATCAAGAATGGAACTTCATCCTTCAACTTTATGTTCATAAGTCCTACGACAATACCAAGAATCGCTAAGACCCATACGACATCAGGTTGTATTACATCCACTGTTAATAATCCTGCTATAATTGCTACAAAGACACCAACTAAAAATACCCAATAACCGACATTTTTCTGTGTTTCTTTGTTCATCAATCTTTTTGCTGCTTTCTTCTTTGCTTTGGTTTTTTTCTTTTTAGCCATTAGCCCACCTCCCATTAATAATATAAATAAAAACACAAATATAGTATTTAAATATAGCGAATTAGCCTTACTTTGAAAAAACGAGTCTCAACTTTTTATTTTTGAAGGATTTTTCAACAATTTCAGAATTTTTAGAAAGAGGTATTACTTTGAAATACATCGTTTTTCCTTTGTATGCGCGTATTTCAAGTGATTCCTCCAATTTTCTTATATTTATGTCTTTTTTAGATTCTATTTTTGGAAGTGAAACTTCTATTATTGTCTTGTTGGGCATATCTTTTACAGAAGATTTAGGTTCTATTGTTTTGTCTATTTCTCTTGAGATTTCTTCTTTTTTTCTTCTTTTTCTTTTTTTTACTTTTTTAGGTCTTAATTTTTGTATGTTGTGTCTCTGCACATTGACTTTCATGGGGAAACCCATCATAGAAAAAACTTGTTCTATTTCTTTACCCATGTCTTCCATATCTCCCTCGAATTCATGTTTACTGCTAAAAAAATTAGGAATTTTAATTCTAAATCTAGTATATTCTCCACAATAAGGACAATATTTCCAATCCTTTTTCAGATTTTTTTTACATTTTTTACAATTATTCATTAGAAATCTTTAACTCTCCTTGCTTGCCAACGCTTACTTGTATTTCTCCTTGCCATTCTCTTGCATATCCATTAACAACTTCTACAACATCTCCTTCGCTTACTTTTTCTATTTGGTCGCCCCATAGAGTCAGCTTTAACTGTCCTGTGCTATCTTCTATTATTGCGTTTGCAACTTGTGTTTCCCCATATCGGGTTTTCACATCTCTTATTTTGCCTATTTCAAGTACTTTTCCTTTTATGTTTACACCTGTCATTCCAGGTTGAATTTTTGTTATTTCCATTTCTTTCACCTACTAATTTTGAAAAAAAACTATATTTTAACCTTTACTATTCTTACAGGAATCTTTTTTATTGAACTTTTTGTACCGCAAAAATTATCTGCTTCAACTTGAATTCCAAAATTCATGTTTATTTCTCCCTTCCCTTTTAATTCATATAAATCTTGTATCCCATACACATCAGGTTTTACTATAAATTTAAAAGTTCCTATTTCTCCCGCTCCCACTATTCTAGATTTAACTAATTTTGTGTACCCAAAATTTTTTACAGGGTCATATAAAAGAGCTGTATATTTTCTATCTACTTGTTTTACGCCAACTTTTATTTTTAACATAGTTTCAGTTTTATTTTCAACGTAAACTTTCATAACTTGTTCTCCATTTTTAGAGACTTTAATTTTTTCAGGCTTTATCTTAAAT
>PWUQ01000085.1 GCA_003563585.1 Candidatus Parvarchaeota archaeon | reverse complement strand
CCTAAGAAAAAAGATATTTTTGAAATAGTAAAAAATGCGTATCCTTACAGAAATTTAAAATTTGAAGAACTTGAAGGTGTTATTGACATAATTAGGGATATATACCTCGTTCAAGAAAATGAAGATGGATTTTATAGAACCAGAAAAGGATTGTTGTATTATTTCAAAAATCTTTCAACAATACCAGATGAAAAGAATTATATTGTTATAGCAGCGGACTTGAACAAAAGAATCGGGGTGCTTCACCAAGGTTTTGTTGCTCAATTTGTGAAAAGAAACGCGGAATTTATAATGAAAGGAGAACCTTGGAAGGTTGTTGAAAGGGAAGACAACATAATCAAAGTTGTTTCAAGCAAAGGAAGAGAAAGTTCTATACCTAGCTGGGAAGGAGAACTTATTCCTGTGTACATGGAAGTTGCAAAGCTCTGTGGAGATTTAAGGGAAAAGTTTGAATTTAAAGAATTAAAAATGCAGAAGAAAAATTTTGTTATTCCTACAAGTAAAAATATGTTTATTGAGTCGTTTGAAAATTATGTAATTCTTCATTCTTGTTTTGGCAACAAAGTAAATCAGACGCTTGCTAAATTCCTGGGCGCAATAGTTTCTTCAAAAATAGGTTCTACTGTAGGTATTAGAAGCGACACGTATAGAATAATGTTCAAAATGCCGGAACTTTTTGGACAGGACACAATTATTGAAACTATAAATGAAATCGAGCCAGAATGGATTGAAGATATATTAAAGAAGACTATGAAAAACGCGACGATATTCAATTTCAGATTTTATCAAATTGCGAAGCGTTTTGGAGCTATTGACAGAGACGCAGATTTTTCGCATTACATGGTTTCAAAATTAATAGATGTATATCAAAACACACCACTTTATCAGGAAGCTATAAATGAAGTTTTCAGAGAAAAACTTGATGTCGATAATACAAAAAAATTATTGAAGAATATAAAAAGTGGAAAAATAAGTATAAAAACATCTTCTGGGTATGAAGTTTCTCCATTAGGCGCTGAGGGATTGGACTATAGCAGTGTTTCATTAGTAAAACCGAGTGAAAATGTTAGTGAAATATACAACACAATAAAACAAAGGCTTCTAAAAAGACGTTTTTGGTTTGCTTGTTTGAAATGTAAAAATTCGTTGGGCACTTATACATATCAAAGTATCCCTGAAAATTTAAAATGTGGTAATTGTGAATCTAGATTGATTGGATTTATACCTGCAAAAGATATGGAACTTGCAAAAAAAGTTCTTGTTAAAGACAGAAGTAAATTAAACAAGGAAGAAAAAAAGTTATTGAAAAATTTTGAAGAAACAGCAGAAATGTACATATCCCAGGGAAAAATTGTTGTTTTTGTTCTGGCTGGATATGGTATAGGCCCTACTACAGCTAAAAGAATTCTTTCGCGCATAAATAAATCTGGAGATGAATTAATAAGAGATATTGCCGAAGCTGAAAGAAATTTTATTCGCACGAGAATGTTCTGGGAATAAAAAATTAGAAGAATTCATCTCCTAATTCTTTCAATGTTTCCTTATTGTCCTCGAAACACTTCCTAACATTTGAGAATATGTCTATTAAATTCTCAGTTAATGCATTTTTTAAATCGAGTGGATGTAATTCTTTATTCTTGAAATTGCGTTCCAAATCTCTGTAAAACTCAAATTTCATGTCGCCACCAAATTTTTTGTCTCTCTCTATTTGCATGTTGTTTTTTATTGGGAAAACTACATATTTACATAACTGAAGAACTGGATTGTCCTTAACAACACCCTCTGGACAATATGTTTTTTTTATTTTTTCTTTTATTGATTCTTCTGATTCATATAATTTAATATTAGTTTCTGGGATGGATGCGCTCATCTTAACACCCGGTCCTTTCAACCCAACAACCAAAGGTGTCATGATTTCAACTCTGGATTTATATCCTATTTTTGGAAGATACTCTCTTGCAAATGCTAAAAGTTGCCTATGGTCCTCTCCTGCAATTTGTATGTCTACATCCAGATATTCTTCGTCGAGCGTTTGCATTAACGGATATATTACTTCAGAAACTTTTGGTTGTTTTAACCTTACAACTGTTGATGCTGCTCTTTTAGCCCTGTTTATTGTCGTCAATGTAGAAAGTCTCAACAAATCTGCATAATATTTTCTTTTAAATTGAAAGTCTGAACCAAAAATTATTTCCGGCTTTTTTTTCCATGGAAAAGCGTGTTGTATACATAATTTATAATAATTTCTTCTTTTTTCAATTTCTTCCCAAGGAGTTTTCAAATCATCTAATGCGGAATGAATATCTGCAACCATTATTTTAGTATGTACTCCTGCCTTTTCCATATCAAAAATTTTTGATAGTGAAGCCAAATAACCAATATGCATTGGACCTGTTGGCGCAACACCCCAATATGCTTTTGGATTTTTTTTGTTTTTGAGTAATTCTTTTAAATCTTCTTCAGTAAATATTTCAACTGTGTTTTTCTTAATAATTTCAAATCTATCTATATCTTTCATGGAGAATAGAAGTAATTGTTACTTTTTATTATTTTCCGAAGCGTCTTTTTCTGTTTTTAAATTCCTTTATGTCTTCTTTGAAATCTTTAATTGTGTATTCGGGCCATGTTTTTTTCTTAAAGATTAATTCTGAGTATGAGGCATCCCATAACATAAATCCGGATAGTCTTTTTTCTCCACCGGTTCTTACAACTAAATCTATTGGAGGGAGTTCATTTGAATAAATATTGTTCTTTATTGTTTCTTTTGTTATGTTTTTGATTTTTTTATCTTTGATTTTTTTGAATGCTTCGACTAATTCTTCCTGTCCATCATAGCACACGCAGACAGCAAGTGTTTTTTTTCTGTGTTTTTTTGTTTTATTTTCTATTTCATCCATTAAATTTCTTAAACTCTTAGGGCAAATTTCTCTATTTCCCAAAAAAACTATTTTTATTTCTTCCTCAGATATTTCTTTCACTTTCAATATTTTTTTGAATTCTCTTTTGATTAAATTTAAAATGAAGAATCTTTCTATTTTGTTTCTTTTTTTAAGGTTATATAATGAAAAAACATAGAGCGTTAAATATTTGGGTTCTTTTTGTTTTGCCCAGTAAAACATAATCTTTTCTAAAGCTTTTTTACCTTCTACGTGTCCCTTGTAAGCTGGGAAAAGTTTTTTCTTTTTTGCATATTTTCTATTTCCATCAAGAATTAATCCTATGTGCATTCTACCACCTGTACAATCACTTTTCTTGTTTTTGGTCCATCCCAATCAGCTATCATAATTGCTTGCCATGTGCCTAAAAGAAGTTTTCCGTCTCTTACAGGGATTGTTTCTGAGGGACCCAAAATTGCTGACTTTATGTGAGCTGCTGCATTCCCATCAACTTTATCGTGCAACCATTTTCCTTCTGGAATTTTTTCCTTAAGGAAATTTATTACATCTGTGCAAATATTTGGGTCATAATTTTCATTTATTATTACAGAGGCGGTTGCATGTGGAACATAAACCAAACAAATTCCTTCATTTATGTCAGAAACAATTTTTTGAATTTTTTCAGTTACGTCTATCATTTCATATTTTTTTTGTGTTTTTATTTCAAATTCTTTAATCATATTTCGGCACCAAAAATTCTAGAACCTTCTATTGCATGTTCTTTTATCTCCTCTATGCTTATGTCTTTTAAAACATTTTCATATTTTGAACCAGCCATCCTTATTATAAAATCTTTAATTTCTTTTGAAATTTTATCTTTGCTTTTGTCTCCTGGAATCAAAACTGCGTAATATTTTGCTCTTTTTCTTAAATTAGAAACAGGACCCGAAATAACTCCTAATGGTTCAATTGTTACTCCCAATCCTAAACGAAGTTCGATATCTTTAACATAATTTTTTCTTCCATAAATCATAAATCCTCCTTTTGCTATGTGTTCTCCGCTTGGCGCGTCTTTTGAAACTTGTTCTGGTCTTACCCAATATACGTTTTCAATTCTCTTGTTCTGCCAAGATTTGGAATGACAAAGTGTGAATATTGCTGCTTCTCTTTTTTCTTCTTCGTTGCTTTCCCTACCATTTTTTATTATTGCAAATGGAGAACCATGAACATCTCCATGGAAAATTATGTCATTCGGTTCAACATATTTCTTGATTAAAATTTCATTTTGATTTGCATCTCTTCCAGCAATAACAAGTTTTTCTTCAGATGTGTAAAACCAATGAAACTTTTCGTACCATTGTTTTTTTCTTTTTTCAACCTTTTCAAAAACTTTTTTTTCTGATTCAGTTTCTTCTTTTTTATTTTTTATATCTTCTATTTTTTTCTTGGTTTTGTTTATTGCTTCTTCAACACCGTCTATTTTTGATTTTAATTTTTTGGATTTTTCGTATATTTTATTTGCATTTGTTGTAACATCTGTTGTAATGTCCATATTTATTGGTTCTTCAAAATCTATGACGATTATTCCAGATTCAGGTATTATTTTTTTTATCATTTTTGCCTCTATGTTTCCTTGTTCTTTTCCTTTTTCTAAAATTGATGATATTTCTTCCCAAGATTTTCCCTGAGACTTTGCGTTTTTTATGTTTTGGAATATATCTTTTATTTTTCCAAGATTTTGGTAAACATAATCTCCTTTTTTCTTTAAAATTTCAGAATCTTTCTTTAGTTCTTCGAGATATTTTTGGTGTTGTTCTAATATCGCCTCTTGTTTTACAATTTCTCTGGATATGTTTGACTCTTTTTCAGATGAAACTTTTTTGGACATATATTTTACAAAAAAGTAATCTAATGCTTCATTATAGCTTTCAAAATATTCCTTTTTGTTTTTTTCATAAATATCTAATTCAAAAGGTTGAACATCAATTGGTTTTTCATTCTCAAAGATAACATTGGGTTTTAATTCCCCACTATCAGCATATTCAAGTAATTCCATTATTTTGCTTGAAATTATTGAAAATTCATTTTGAGAAAGTTCCTGTGGGTTTTTTTCTTTTGATATTCCTGCTTTTTTGCATATTTCTTCTGAATAAACACCGCCTAATCCTACATCTACCGCCAAGCATTTTACAATTTGGTTTCTTGAAGAATTTATCATTGTTCGTTTAAGTGAATCTGTTGTTAAATTTTCTAAATCAAATCTTTTTGGAGGTAATTTGTATGTCTCGTGATGTTTTATTTGCCTATCTTTCCAGCGTTGAACCTTTAAAGGTATCAATATCTTGCCTTCTTTATCACAAACAAGTATGTTTCCCTTGCTAAAAAGTTCAAATATTAGGCTATATTTTTCATTATTCTTTGAAAAAATGAATTCCACTATTCTTTCCATATTAGGTTGTTTTATGTCAACCAATTCTGCGTTTGTGAAATATTTTCTTAAAAACATACAAAAATGACTTGGATGAGTAGGATTCTCTTTTTTGTACTCGGTTACACTTATATATCTAGGAACTAAAACTCTTAATGAAATTTTTTCATTTTTGTAGAATCTTATTATTAATTCTTCTTTTTTTGGATGATATATTTTTCTGACTCTTGCTCCTATTAACTTTTCTTTTAATTCTCTTATGAGTACTCCAATTTCTAAAAAACTTATAGTGTCTTCCATCACATACTTTAAAAATGTGTAAATTTAATTAACTTTTGATGGTTAGTGAAACAATACTTGAATTTTATCCATTTGATATAGACTACTCTTCTAGTGAAGAAGCAATAAGAATATTTGGCGTTACAAGCGATGATAAGCGTGTTGTTGTTTTAGATAAAAACTTCAAGAACTATTTTTATGTCATAATTAATTCAAAAAAGGAAGAAAAAGCTTTGGATTATTTAGAAAATTTAGAAATAGAGTACGAAGACACTAAAATAAAGCCTTTGGATATAAAATTAGTTAAAAAAATGCTTGTAGGAAACCCAGTTACTGCTATAAAAATCATGGTTGAAAATCCAGGAGATGTTTCTATTTTAAAAGACTATGTAAAAGAAACGCCAGGCTACACAGAAAGAGTCGAAGATGACATTCCACATTATAAAAAATATCTTCTAAGGAATAAAATCTTGATGGGTTCTAAAATGATATGTCATGGGAAAAAACTAGACACTATGAGATACAATGCAGATTATGTTATTGAAACCAATAAATTGGAAGAAGAGGGAGAAAATTTTGAGAAAACAAGAATAATGGCGATGGATATAGAAACGTATAATCCAAAAGGCAATCCTCTCCCGTCAAAAGATCCGATAATAATGATTTCTATGCAAACAAATGATGGTTTTAAAAAAGTAATCACGTGGAAGAATTTTAAAAATCCTCAAAAATATGTTAAATTTGTAGATTCTGAAATGGACATATTTCTTGAATTAACAAAAACTATAAAAAAAATAAAACCGGATATGATAGTTGGTTATAATAGTGATGTTTTTGATTTGTATTATATCTCCGAACGAGCAGAGAAGTATAAAATAAAATTGGCTTGGGGTATAGACAAAACCAATTTGAACGTCAGGAAAAGGAGAGTTAATGCAATTTCTAAAATAACAGGCATACCTCATGTGGACATATTTCAATTCATAAGAAACATTCTTGGACCTACATTGAAGACAGAAACACTTGATTTAGATTCCGTAGCTAAAGAGATTATAGGTGAAAAAAAGAAGGAAGGGATAGATTGGACAGATATACATGTTTATTGGGATGAAGGTGGAGAAAAGTTAAAAAAACTCGTAGAATACAACATGCACGATTCAAGAATAACATTAAAACTTGCAGAAAGGCTTTCGCCGATAATTCTCGAACTATCCAGAATTGTTGGACAACCTTTATTCAATGTGAGCCGTATGAGATATGGACAATGTGTTGAATGGTTTCTTGCAAAAAACGCGAATGATTTCAATGAATTAATTCCCAGAAAACCATATGGTAAAAATGTACGGGAAAGATTTGTCAGAAGTTACGAAGGTGCGTATGTACATAAACCAAAACCTGGTTTGTTTGAAAATATTGTTGTGTATGATTTCCGTTCTCTTTATCCAAGCATAATTGTTTCTCATAACATATGTCCCACGACATTGTTTTGCGATTGTTGTAAGGAAGGATATGAAACTCCAAAAATAAAAGACAAAACATATACATTTTGTAAGAAAGAGAAGGGTTTCATACCTAAATTACTTGAAGACTTAATAAAAAGAAGGATGAGAATAAAAGAAATATTGAAAGATATGAAAAAATCTGATTCTGATTACTCTATTCTTTCTGCAAGAAGCTATGCGATAAAGACTATCGCAAATTCTGCATATGGGTTTTACGCATTTCCAAGAAGCAGATGGTATTGTATCGAATGTGCTGAGAGCATAACTGCATGGGGGAGAAAATATATCAAAGATGTTATTGAAAAGGCAGAAAATGATAAATTCAATGTATTATACAGCGATACAGATTCTATAATGATTTCATTAGAGAATGATAAGTTGGATAAAATTGAAAAATTTGCAAAAAAGATAAACAAAGAACTTCCTGGGATGATGGAGTTAGAATTTGAGGGATTCTATCCTAGAGGTATTTTCGTAGAAGCAAAGAAAAGATATGCTCTTGCAAATAAAAAGAATGAATTGACAATAAAAGGACTTGAAGTAGTGAGAAGGGATTGGTCTAGTATAGCTAGAAACACGCAAAGGGAGGTTTTAGAAGCGCTTTTAATCAAAGGTTCGAATGAAAAAGCTGTTGATATAATAAGAAACAGAATTGAGCAACTAAAAAACAGAGAAGTTCCTTTAAAAGATGTTGCTATACTCACACAACTAAAAAGAAAAATTGAAAATTATAGTTCAATAGGACCTCACGTTGCTGCGGCAAAAAAAAGCAAACAAAATTTTGAACCTGGACAAATGATAAGTTATATTGTCACTGAAGGAAATGGAAGTATTTCCGAAAAATCATATACTGTAGAAGATGTAACTAATAAAGATATGAAATACGATTCAGAATATTACATAAATAATCAGCTTTTACCTGCGGTAGAAAGAATATTTAGTGCAATTGGAGTTTCAAAAGATGAGCTCAAAGGAAAGCTGCAGAAAAAGTTGGATGGTTTTTTTGGAGATAAAAAATGAAACAATATTTGTTGTGTAAGGAATTCGCTAAGAGTTCTATAAATAACATAGGGATTCAAAAAGATATATACAACAGATATGAAAACAATGAACTTGTAGTAAAGAAAGAAGAAAAAGGAATATCCATATTCACTCCTGAGATTCTAAAAATATTATGCTTGGCAAATGGATTCGAAGTTGTTGATTTTTATACGGACTTTGATTTAAAAGAAAAACTAAATAAACACTCAGACAAATCTAAAAAGAGATTAAGAAGATTAATATTAGTTGCAAAAAAGGTGAAATGATGAAAGAAGAAATAATTGAAAAATACAAGAAAGCGGGCAAGATTGCTAAGGAAGCGCTTGATTTGGCTATAGAACTTGTAAAAGAGGATGTAAAAGCGATTGATGTTGCAGAAAAAGTAGAGGCTAAAGTAATTGAATTGGGTGGAAAACCTGCGTGGCCACTTAACATTTCAATAAATTCGATTGCGGCACACTGGACTCCAAAAATAGGAGATGAAACAGTTTTCAAAAAGGGAGACTTGGTTAAATTGGATGTTGGAGTTCATGTTGATGGATTCATAGCAGACACAGCAAAAACAATAGAAATAGGTACAAACAAATGGGAAAAATTAATTAAAGCGAGCGAAGACGCACTTGAAGAAGCGTTAAAAATTGCTAAACCAGGGACAACTATTTCAGAAATTGGTGCTGCAATAGAGAATAAAATTAAAGAAAATGGATTCGTTCCAATCGCAAACTTAACAGGACATGGATTGGATGAGTATGAAAACCATACATCACCTACAATCCCTAATTTTGACAATAAAAGTAATCAAAAATTGGAGAAGGGAGATGTTATTGCAATAGAACCTTTCGCTACAGATGGTGTCGGAAAAGTTATTGACGCAAAAGAATCAGAGATATTCAAGCTAGAAAATCCAAAACCAACTAGACAAAGAATGGCTAGAAAAATATTGGAACATGTAGCAGAAGAACATTTAACTCTTCCTTTTTGTAAAAGATGGCTTCAAAAGAGAGTGAAGGGTTTTGGTTTGGAAATGGGAATAAGAGAGTTGAGGAGAATAGAATCTCTTCATAATTTTTCAGTTTTAAAAGAAGAAAGTAATGGTATGGTTTCTCAAGCAGAACATACAATAATACTTCTCGATGAACCGATAATAATAACTAAGTAGTTTTTTTCTTGGTGGTTTTCTTTGTTTTTGTTATCTTTTTATTTTTACTTTTTGTATCTTTTTCTTTTTTCTTGTCGTCTTTGCTTTTTCCCCAACTCTCTTTTGTTTTGCATTTCGGGTCAATGCACATTTTGTAATTTTTCTTCCATCCTTTTCGCATAACTTGAATAACCGGCAGACCATCATGCTTGCAATCGTTTCCTGTTTTAACTATGTTTGCATTTTGAGGAAGAGGATAAGAAACGGTGCATTTTGGATAGCTTGAACACCCGACAAACTGCTTGCCCGTCTTTCTTGAAACCCTGATAATTAAGTCGCCTTTGCATTT
>PWUQ01000004.1 GCA_003563585.1 Candidatus Parvarchaeota archaeon | reverse complement strand
TCAAAAACATTAAAAAAGCAAAAAATAACTATATATAGTGTGGAAGAAGAAGTATATGTATTTGATTTTGATGGGACTATATATCGAAAAACTAAAACAAACCTTATAGAAAAATTTATTGAAGATTATTATAAAAAACAAAATTTAAAAAATAAATTGAGCATGCTTTCAAAAATAACAGCAATTAAATTATATAAAGAAGCGTCAAAAACAATTGGAAAAATATTTGATAAACATGATATAACTGGAGAAACAACTTCGTTAGAAATTTTTGAGGTTTTACTGCTTAAAGATTTAAAGATTCCGATGGATTTTGTTTATGAAAAAGCTAAAGAATACAAAGATTTGATAGACAAAAAACATGTAGAAGAATTCAAAAATTGTCAGAAAGATATTTATATAGTTTCAGCAGAACCCATACAACTTTTAGATGCAATAGTAGATGAATTAGGATTAAATGAAAAAATAAAAAAAATTTATGGAACTAGTTTCAAAGTTAATAATGGTGTAATTGAAGGATTTGAAAGAACTCAGCTTTTTGCAGGGGTTCGTGGAAAATATCTTGGCATGAAAGAAATAGTTTCCAACGGATACTCTAAAATTCATGCTATTGGAGATTCAATGGCAGATATAGGGCTTTTCGAAGAACATGAAAGTAAAATAATTCCTTACACTTTCGAAGATTCTCCAGAACTTTTAAAAGAATATGTAATAGAACATGGAGGAAAGGTTTTAAACAATTTAGAAGAATTTTTTGATAATCAATAATTATTTTTAACCACCTTAAAGTAATAAAAATAGAAACATTTATAAGTATGATATCTCTCTAAAAAATAGAGGTGAATGAAATGGATATTTATAAACTTGTAAATGAAATTGAAGGGGAAGATTATGAATTTATTGAGGTTGAGCCCGACCTCAGCAAAGAAATAAGAAATGGTTTGATAACAAAAACACACTCTAATGGAAATAAAGAGTACTTTGGTTTAAACGGAACAACAGGTTATGGAATTGGAAATGTTGAAGTTTCCAAAGATATTGAACATGGGTATATAGAACTAGCGAAAGAAGTTGGGGGAAGACTTGTAAAAAAATTATATGAAATGGATTTAAGTGAAAGAAATGAAGTGGTTGTTGCAAGAGAAGATCATGAAAAATATTTTATACAAGGAATGAAAATAAATGAAAAAAATGATACATATATTTCAGAAAGTTTGGCTGATGCTCTTAATTTTAAGAAAGGTGACGAAATAAAAGTATATTTAAGACATTAATTTTTTGTTAATTTATGATAAAAATTTATACGGACGGTGCTGCACGAGGCAATCCTGGTCACGCGGCAGCAGGTTATGCTTTTTTTGAAGATAATAAATTAATCAAAAAGGATTCTTTTTATATTGGAAAAACTACAAACAATGTTGCTGAATACACTGCTGTGATAAAAGCACTTGAGAGAGCTCCTAAAAATAAGGAACTGCATATCTTCTCAGATAGCAAATTGATTGTAAAGCAAGTAAAAGGTGAATGGAAAATAAAAAAACTTCATCTTAGAGAACTTAATAAAAAAGTTCAAAAACTACTTGAAAATCGGAATGTTAAATTTAAGCACGTCAGAAGAGAAAATAAAGGAATACAAATGGTTGATAGTTTAATAAATGAAAAACTTGACAAATCTACATAGTTTTTTTATCTTTGAGAATTAATTTATCAAAGTCTATCCCTTGATTTTTTTCGACTTTTGTTTTTCCAATTAAATCTTGAGCGGGTATGAATCTCCAAGAACAATAATTAAACCTAAAACCATACCAAGGTTCAGCACCCATTTTACTTCCAAATTCGATTACGTTCAAAATTTCTTCACTTTTCAAATATATTTTATCCTTACTGCTAGATTTACATTCTATCACTAAAAGTTGTCTTGGACGTCCCGCAATTATATCCGGAGCATTGTCCATCTGTCCAGAACCTGCTATTCTTGCGCTCTGCCACCCTACATCTAAAAACATCTTAAGAAGTTCACGTTCCGCATTAGCACCCTTTCTCATCATAGATTATCAACATTTATTTCAAGCGCGCAAACAGGGTTTTCCAAATCAAAATTTCTAAGAATTTTAGGATGTATTTCTCCGATGTATCCTATTTCCTTTCTACCAACAAATATCTTTCCGCATCTACCACTTATAAAAGATGGATTTTTTGCGTGTTTTACCCTATAAGATATGCCTATATTATACATCAATGTATCTAACACACTTTTTATTTCAGTGTATGTAGATTTTGAATGGGAAATGATTGCACACAGTCTATTTTGTTGTTCAACTTTATTTTCTTTTTTATTGTCTGAAATTAGAACAGGGCCAATCTCAAAAACCTTTTGAGGAAATTCTACTGTTTTATTTTTCTGAAGAAAATCCATCATTATTGGAAGTATTGAGTTTCTCAAAAATGCGTAATTACTGCTTATTGGATTTAAAACTTCTAAGGGTTTTTCTTTTTTATTCAT
>PWUQ01000108.1 GCA_003563585.1 Candidatus Parvarchaeota archaeon | reverse complement strand
ACATTCAAATTACCTACAATATCAATTGCTTCTCTCAAAATAAAATCAGTTAACACGAAAGTTTCCGGGAATATCAGCCTTTCATTACTTGAATTAGTCAAATCTCTTTCATGCTCCAAAGGAATATTTTCAAATGCAGATAAAACATTTCCTCTTAAATAACGAGCAATTCCGCAAATTCTTTCTGACCTATATGGATTTCTTTTTTGAGGCATAGTGGAAGAACCAACTTGTTTTTTCTTAAAAGGTTCTTCAATTTCTAAAATCTCTGGTCTCTGTAAATTTCTAATTTCTTTTGCAATCCTTTCTAAAGCTTCTGCAATAAAAACTAAATGAACAATAACTTCTGCGTGTCTATCTCTTGGAATTATTTGTGTTGTAATTCCTGGTTCTTTTAATTCAAGAACATTAAGAAACTTTTTTTGAATTTCAATTCCTTTTTTCCCAAGCGATGCCTGCGTCCCAACTGCTCCTGTTAACTGTCCAACAGAAATTAATTCAGTTGCTTCTTTAATTCTTTTAATATTTCTTTCATTTTCTTCAAACCAGGATGCAAATTTAAATCCAAGTGTAATAGGGACGCCGTGTTGCCCATGGCTTCTTCCAATCATAACTGTTTTTTTGTATTTTTTCATCCCATTTTTCAAAACAGTTCTGAATTTTTTCAAATCAGAAAGCATATTGTTCAAAGCTTCTCTGAAAATAAGGGCCCACGCCGTATCAATTATGTCATAAGAAGTTGCTCCAAGATGGATATATTTTCCTGCATCTCCTGCATTTTCAGACATTGCTTTAACAACTGCCATTAAATCGTGATGAATTTCTGCTTCAATTTCCTTTACTCTGTCTAATTTAACCTTTTCAGATTTTACAATCTCTTTAACTTTTTGCGCAGCCTCTTTTGGAACATTTCCAACAAACGCATGCGCCTGAACCAAAGCAGATTCAACAAGTAATCTTTTTTGTAAAATATTTTCTTCTGTAAACAGCTCATACATTTCTTTTGTATTGTATCTGTATTCAATTGGGTGTATTGCCATATTAATTAAAATAATCTAGCTAAGTATAAATAAATTCAGGTATATAATATCCAATAGACAAATGACTGAATTTGTTCTTTTCGGAGGAAAGGGAGGAGTAGGAAAAACAACCTGCGCAGCAGCCACGGCTCTCCAATTGGCAAAAGACGGTAATTTAACTCTAATTGTAAGTACTGATCCTGCACATTCTCTTTCAGATTCTTTTGAAGTTGAAATCGGTTCAAAGGAAAAGAAACTATTTGAAAACTTATGGGGAATTGAAATTAATCCTAAAAAAGAAATGGAAAAATTCAAGGAAAAATTAAGCGAATCGGGGCTTGGCAGTCAACAGCCTGAAACTCCTGGTTTTCCTGGAATGTCGGAAGAAACGCTCGGTGACGCCTCAAATGGACTTCCTGGTGGAATGTTCAATGATCTTCCAGGCGGAATGCCTGGTCTGAATCCCCAGGAAATGCTCGGAGGAATGGATATGGGTTCAATGCCAGGAATGGATGAAATGGCCGCTTTTGACCTCTTTCTAAAATATATTGATTCTTCTGAATATGATTACGTTGTTTTTGATACTGCACCAACTGGTCACACTTTAAAATTTTTAAGTCTCCCTGAAATAATGGATTCCTGGGTTGGCAAAATGATAAAGGTCAAAATGCAACTCTCAAACGCAATGAGTATGTTCAAAAAAATACTTCCTTTTACTGAACAGGAAGAAGACCTACCAGGAAAACAAGCCGCTGATAATCTGGAGCAAATGAAAGCCAGAATTGAAAAAGGCAGAGGAGCACTTTCAAATCCTAAAAAAACCACTTTTGTTTTAGTTATGATTCCTCAAGAAATGGCAATTTCTGAAACAGAGCGAGCATTAAAGCAACTGAATGAATACAACATTTCGGTTGAAAAAATAATCGTAAATCAAATCCAGCCAAAAAACGGTTCTTGTGATTTTTGCAAAGAACGAAGGAAACTACAGGAAGAAAAACTCAAAAAAATAAGAAAAATTTTCAAAAAACAATCACTAAATGAGATTGAACTTTTCAAAGAAGAAATTAAGGGAAAAAAACTACTTCAAAAATTTTCTGAAAAACTCAAATAAACATTGAGCCAACGAATGCGGCTATTCCTAAAAACATTGCAGTTCCCCATATCTGTTTATTCCATTTGTATATTTTTTCTCCATCCAATGGAGCAAAAGGAATTAAATTAAATATGGCAAGCCATGCATTTACAAATGCTCCATAGGAGCCAATCATAGCAAGGGTTCCTGTTGAAAGTGCTGCAACAGATCCAAAGATTCCAACAAGCATCAAGTTAACCAATGGACCGGATATTCCAATTTTTGCAATTTTTTCAAGCGATGCTCTTTCAACTCCTCCTCCAAAATAAACTGCACCCGGAGCAACAAAAATAAGACTTCCTCCAGAAACAATTGTAATTAGTAGTGCAAACAACAATCCTTGTGTCCACATTCTGT
>PWUQ01000099.1 GCA_003563585.1 Candidatus Parvarchaeota archaeon | reverse complement strand
GTTGGCTGTTAACCCTCTTATTTTACTAGCCTTGTGCTAGCGATGCCCACCTTTTTTTCATTCTTTGCCCATTCGGCGGCAAAAAAAATCGTCGGTTTGGCTAGTTTTGCAATTACCTCGAAAAAGAACTTTTATACGAAAGCAAAGGCATTGATATATTTGACCATATCAATCAATTAGCCATTGACGAAGCGTCAGCAAGAAGGTGGGTTTGGGAGCTTTTACAAAATGCAGTAGATATTGCTGTTTCAGAACAAGGCGTTTCTACCGAATTTATCTTGACAGAACTTTCTGCGATATTTAAACATAATGGGCTTCCTTTTGACGAGGCAAGCCTTAATCACTTATTTTTTAAAAAATCTCAAAAAAGAGAGAAAAAAGAAGGTGAAATAACGATTGGTAATTTTGGAACAGGTTTTTTAACAACTCACTTACTTTCTAAAAAAGTAGAGATTAGCGGAGTTTATAAGAAAAGGAGTGGTGCTTTTACCAAACTTGCAAGTGTTTGCTTAGATAGAAGTGGAGATGAAAAAAATATCACAAAAGCCTTAAAACAATACTCTTTTGATAGAGATGTAATAGAAAATAACGCTGATACAGAATACGATTCGAATAGTGTAGAAAACACCGTTTTTTCGTATATTTTTACAGAAAACACAAGTGGTTTACACACAGGAAAAAAAGGTATTGAGGATTTAAAAAATGCCTTATCTTATGCTATATTGTTCATTTCACAAATCAAAAAACTTAAATCTGTTCGCGTCAAAAATGAAGTTGATAACACAGATGAAGTTTATGTTCTCAATGAAAACGCAAAAAGAACTATTAGAGAATTAGAAATTCAAAAAATAGAACACAACAATAAAGCTACATATATTGCAATTATTTCGGATAGAACAACATCTATTGCAATGCAAGTAGATTTTATAAATGATAATGAAATAAAACTAATTGCTAAAAATAAACAAACACCTAATTTATTTAAAGTATTTCCTTTTGTTGGTTCTGAAAATTTTGCCTTTCCTACAATTATAAATAGCCTCAAATTTGAGCCTGCCAAAGAAAGAGAAGGTATTATCTTATCAGGTTCAGAACAATTACAAACGCAAATAGCAACAAACAGGCGAATAATGTCAAATGTTGTTGCATTTTACCAAAAGTTTATCAACATCATTTGCACTGATAAAACCTATAAGTGGACTTGTCTTTATGAATTGGCTAACATTGACACACCTGAAAATAGCAAACATTTGGTAGATTTAAAATGGTATGAGCTAAATGTAATTTTACCAATTAGACAAACTTTATTGGTAATGCCAATAGTAGAAGTTGAAAATAAAACAGATTTTATTATTCTTGAAAATGCTATTTTCCCATATACACCTTATGGACGTGAGGAGGATTTATTGCCATTTTGGGATATTTGCTTTGAGTTTTTAGGCTCAAAACTACCTAAAAAAGAAAATATCTTGTCTTGGAACAAAATTTTAAATTATGAAGAATGGGCAAGAGTAAAAGAGAACTTAAACTTAAAGTATGACTTAAAAAGGCTTTTAAAAGATATTGAGCAAATAGGCACAGTTGCAAAACTTGCAGAAAGTCATTTTGCAAGTAACGAAATTAATTCTATTGAATGGATAAATAAGGTTATTGCATTTGTTGTTAAACAAAAGGAAACAGAACTTTTTAAAACAATAAAAGTAATTCCTAATCAATTAGGAGAATTCATGCTGATAGAAAAACTTGTTTCAGACCAAGAAACCCGAATACCTGATGAATTAAAAATTATTTTGAAGGAACTTTCAGATGATGATTGGCGTGAGAAACTTGTGCATAAAGACATAGTTTGCCAATTACCTGAAACACAAAAAACGGGAGTTATTCATATTTCTACTACAATTGATACTATTATAGAAGAAAATAAAAATGTTAATATTCGCAAGGCAGTTTATCAACTTATCTCATTTTATTCGCCTGAATTTATAGATAACGAAAACAACGAAGCTTGGCGTAAGTCAGTTTATCAACTTGCAAAAGATTTAGATAATTCTGTTCCTGAATTACAGACGTTAACAGGCTTAATTCCAAATTTTTGGAAAAAAGCAGATGAATGGATTTTTGAAAATTTGGTAAAAGACATTGCCATTCAAAAAAATATAGAAAATTTGCGAATAAAACTTAACAAAGAAAAGCAAATTGAAACTATAAGTTGGTTAAACAAATTTATTGGTTTTTACGAAACTAAACAAAAAGCATGTTTTTATTCTGATAAGGCTATTTTCCCTAATCAAGAGGGAGATTTCAAAGAAAAAAATAAGTTACATTTTGATAAAGTAAATTATAAAGAACTCAAAAACGTATTGAAAGAATTTGGACACAATTGGTATCAAATTCTTTTAGAAGAAAAAATTACTAATATCAAAGGATTTGAACAAGAAAACCCTTTGACAATTAAAAATGTTTCCAATGCGATTTATGAACAAATTAAGGACAAAGACCTCAATCAATCT
>PWUQ01000017.1 GCA_003563585.1 Candidatus Parvarchaeota archaeon | reverse complement strand
TGCTTGATTCCCAAAACTTTTGCAAGGAGTGCGTGCTCTTTTGTTTGAGGTTGTATTCCTTCTTTTGCAGCTACTGTTAGAATTGCTGCGTCAGCTTGAGAAGCTCCCGTAATCATGTTTTTTACAAAGTCTCTGTGTCCTGGAGCGTCAATAACAGTGAAGTAATATTTATCCGTCTCAAACTTCATGTGAGACAAATCAATTGTAACTCCTCTTGATCTTTCTTCACGTGTCGCGTCAAGAACATATGCAAACTCAAAAGTTGCTTTTCCTAGTGATTCAGCTTCTTTTTTAAGTTTATCAATTGTTTGTTGTGTGATTGTTCCTGTTTCAAACAACAATCTTCCCACTATTGTAGACTTACCGTGGTCTACGTGTCCAATTACAACCAAATTAATGTGTGGTTTTGCTGCCATTTTATCAATCCTCCTAATTTTACTTGAGCGTTAAAGCTTTAAATCTTTACAAATATTGTAGCTTTAAAAAGGTTTCTCTAATTTTCCTGGTTAAGTCCCTTCCTTGCTCTTATATTCCTTATAACATCTTCCTGTAATGATTTTGGAAGTTTTTCAAACTTAGAATCTACAAGGAACCAAAATGCACGTCCTTCTGTTTCTCCTCTAAGTGTGTCTGTAAATCCAAACATTTCTGATACAGGTATTTTTGCTTTTATAACTACAGTTTCTCCTTCTTGATTCATATCCAAAAGTTGTCCTCTTCTTCCCTGAATTATTTTACTCAATGAACCCATATATTCTGCTGGAGAGTCTATTCTAATTGTTTGTACAGGTTCAAAAAGAATAGGTTCTGCCATCGCAATTCCTTCTTTTATAGCTGCTCTAACTGCAGGTATTACTTGCGCTGGACCTCTATGAATCGCATCTTCATGAAGTTTACAATCTGTCATCCTCACCAGTATTTTCATACATGGTTCTTTGGCAATTGGTCCCGCATCAATTACTTCTTCAAACGAATCCAAACACATTTCTATTACTTCTCCGATGTGTACTATACCTTTTGTATTTTCAATAAAGACACAATTTTTGTAAAGTTCTTTGACACGTTTTGCATCATCTCTACTTAATCCTGCTTCTTCCATTTTTTTGATTATTTCTTCATCTTTCTTTTTAACTCTCGTCTCAGGAAGTTTATCTTCTTCAAACATTTTGAATATTTCATCAGGTAGTTTCTCAACAGTAAACATGAACCTGTTGTGTTTGTTTGGAGATTTTCCTTCAACTATATCTGATTTCTTTGCAACAGATTCTCTGTATACAACAATTGGCTGAGATGTATTTATGTCTATTTTATCTTCTCTCTTCAAATCATCTTCTACAATTTCAAGATGTAGTTCTCCAAGTCCTGAAACAAGATGTTCACCAGTTTCTTCGTTAATTTGTACGAACAATGTTGGGTCTTCTCTGCTTTTGCTCTTTAAAAGTTGAATAAGCTTATTCAAATCTTTTGGGTCTTTTGCTTCGAATGCTTTAGTTACAACTGGTTCGAAAAGATGTTTGATTGTTTCAAAAGGAGTTATATCTTTTTGAGAAGATATTGTTTCTCCAGAGCCAACACCTCTAAGTCCGACAACACCTACAATGTTTCCTGGTGGAACATTTTCAACAGGATATTTGTGTTGTCCTTTCCAAACATAAATTTGCTGTGCTTTTGTTTCCTGTCCGGTGCTTCCAAAATAAATTGTGTCTCCTCTTTTTAGAGTGCCTGAATAAATACGCAAGATAGCAATCTCCCCTGCGTGTGGGTCAACTATAACTTTTGAAACGCATGCAACAAGTGGACCGTTTCCATCACATTTTAAAAGAGATTTTCCTGCATCGCTATCTAATTCACCATTCCAAATAGATTTGATTCTATATTTCTGAGCTTCTTCTGGATTAGGTAAGTGTTTTACAATCATATCCAAAATTGTTTCATGAAGAGCTGCTTTTTTCTGAAAATCTTTTAATTTTTCTTCTCCTTCTTTGTATGCATCAACTATATCTTTAAAACTGATTCCAGTTTCTTCCATAACTGGAAATGATAAAGCCCATTTATCAATTGCGGAACCAAAACAAACACTTCCATCCTTTACATTTACTTGCCATTCTTCCTTGAATTCTTCAGGGGACAAATCACGAATCAATTTATTTACATCTGAAATAATTTTTATAAAACGTTCCTGTATTTTTTCAGGAGGAAGTCTCAATTCAGAAATCAATCTGTCTGATTTATTTATGAAAAGAACTGGTTTAACTCTTTCTTTAAGTGCTTGTCTAAGAACAGTTTCTGTTTGAGGCATAACACCTTCAGCAGCGTCTGCCAAAACAAGCGCTCCATCGATAGCTCTTATAGCTCTGGTTACATCTCCTCCAAAATCTACGTGTCCTGGAGTATCTATCAGATTAATCAAATATTCTTTTCCTTTAAACTCGTGAACCATATTTACATCTGCAGATGCGACAGTGATTCCTCTCTCTTGTTCTACTTCTTTTGTATCCATAAAACATTGC
>PWUQ01000105.1 GCA_003563585.1 Candidatus Parvarchaeota archaeon | reverse complement strand
TACGTCTAGCTATTTCTGTGTATGAAACTTTTTTGCCGCAGTTATAACATATATATTCCATTATTTTTCACCCTTTGTCTTTTTTATAATATATGAACCACCAGAAAACTTATTATTGCACTTACTACATTCCCAGATGCCCGCAGCTATTCTTTTTGCTCGTTTTCTTTTACAATATGGACACTCCTTTGTTTTTTTACTTTCTACCTTGAGAATTTTTTTTCTTATTCTAAGTCCGTATCTAGAACCATATTTTCCAGTTTTACCAACTTTTTTTGTTCCTGCCATTTTTAATACCTCTACGCAACACATCATAAAAAAGAATTTGTCTTTTTAAATCTTTCCACTACTTATTTTAACAAAAAAATATAAAAATATGTGTTTTTTACTATGAAAAAATTACGAATTCACCCTAAAACAATAAAAACTATTTTAAAGAGGTAAATCCTATATTTAATAAGGTGATAGAAAATAGCTCAAAAATTTTCAAAAGATGAGATAACTTCTTGCAATGATTTTAATAATGATAATTTTAAAAAAGGTATTGTTAAAGCTTTAACAGCTAGAAAAGAAAAGGAAATTCTTGAAAAGCATCATTTTCCAATATACGAGACAGAAAAAACTATCATAAAACTTTGTGTTGATGACGGAACGCTAAAAACACATTCTATAGAAAAAACTCTTGAAAATTCTATGAATGCGTATGAAGAAAATCCAGAATTTTTTCCAAACACAGATGTAAGTGAAATAGAGAAATATTTTGCGGGAGAAGGTAGGGAATATGATAGTGCCGCAATTTTGCAAGAAAAGATACATGAAGCGGAATATGGAACTTTAAAACATTATTTAACAAATAACTGGGATAGTCATGCTATTGATATATGTCTTAATAAATTAGAAAAATTAACAAAAAAGCATAAAGAAAGTGTGCCTTACAAAAGGATAGAAACTGAGGAAGATTTTTTAAAACATGATAGGAAATACAATAAAAGATGGAATTTGCCTGTTTTTGAATACTGTTTAAATAATATGAATTGTGAAAATAAATATACAAGATATTTAAAAAGTTTGGATATAGAAGAATTTTTGGATATGCAAGAAAATTTAACAAAAATAACAAGAGAATTTTCTCCGAGAAATGTTTTGGTTGATGGTGAAAAACTGACTTTTGACACAGAACTTTATGGACCTGGGATTATCTTTTTAGAATATGGTGGGATGATTTCCCAATTATTAGAAGATAACTTAGACTATGCAAATAAATTTTTAGAACATATAGAAAAAAAATATGGGGAATCTGTAGGCAAACACTCTATGTTAGAAGTTATAGGTTACCGTTTAACTGAAATATACAAATGTAAGAATGACATGGGAGATAAAAGAAAAAAATATCATATAGGACAATTAGAAAAACTTGTAGACATGTATAGAGAAAAGTATGATTAATAATTTTCTTTCAAAATATATCTAAATATTTGCAAAACTCCTCTATAAGATTCATGTCTAGATATAATCCCATTTCTTTTCCTGACAATTTCTTTAACTTTTTTAGAAGCGTTTTGTGTTGTGCAAGGAAGTCCTGCTTTTTCCAATATATCTATATCATTTATATCATCCCCCACGTACAAAACGTTTGAAAGACCGATATTATTTTTTTTGCAGACATATCTTATTGCGTTTAATTTGCCAGCCTTTTTAGGAAAAAAATCATAGTATTGTCTATTTTTTTTAAAATCAAAAACACTTGAGAACCTTTCCGGAATTATTGGTTCCTCTCCCCCCTTTATTGTAAACGTCCTAGTTTTCCACATTAGATTTCTGTTTTTATAGTGATTTGCTAATTTTTTTAACATCCTAATTTCATGTCTTATATATTTGTCCCACTTTTTATTTATTTCAAAATCAAAATCTTTTTTTTCGAGTATAACACAACCATTTTCTAGAATAAGTGGGCCGTTTATTGCGTATATAACATCGTAATTAAAAATTTTTTTTCTCGATTTTCCAGTAGCTATGCTAAATAAAACATTCTTTTCTTGTATTTTTTTTATTTTTTCTACAACTTTTATAGGAACTTTTTCTTCACTTATTTCAGATTTGAGGGTCCCATCCAAATCGGAAAAAATAGCTTTTATTTTCATGTTAAATATTTTTAAACAATCATCATTTAAATCTTTATAGAAAAAATGGGGGATCCCAGATTTGAACTGGGGTCACAAGGTCCCAAACCTCGCATACTAACCAAGCTATACTAATCCCCCTTAGAATTTTCTAAAACAATTCTATTTATAAAGTTTAAGAAAAGCTATTAGAACTTTTTATATTTAGATACAACGTCAATTAAATCAACATGTCCCACAAAAACTTGTCTACAACAATACCTATTGAGCCCTAACTCATCTAAGACTTCCCTTGGTTTCCTTCCATTTTCTACTTTTTCTTTATATTCTTCCCAAAGGTGTCCTATTGGTTTCCCACAACTTAAACATCTGACTGGTATTATCATCTTAATTTACCTCTTTGAAGTTTGTTTTCCAGCACGTGCAGACGACCTACATGGTTTTTGAGGTTCTGTTCTTCTTACATCTGCAACCAATAAATGCCTATCATATTTTAGATATTTTTCTTTTAATGATTTATCTCCTGTATAATCTACCAAACCTTTTGCGATGGCATTTCTTGCAGCTTCTGCTTGAGACATTACTCCTCCGCCTTTAACTTTAACATCTATATTTATTTTATTTGGTATCTCTCCAGCAAGAATTAATGGTTCTCTAATCTTTTCTCTTGCTAGTTCAGGATGAAGAATTTCTAGTGATTTTTTATTTATTTTAACGTTTCCATTTCCTTTTTTTATTGTAGCTCTTGCTATGGACATCTTTCTTTTACCTGATGTATGAACTGTTTTTTTACTCATTTAATCCACCAATTTCTTTTGATAAATCTTTTAATTTAACAAACTTAATTTCATCTTCATGAAGTTTAGCTTTTGGAAACTTTTTAAAATTAACTTCCGCAAATTTTTCTGGTATTCCTATATATGTTTTTATCCCTTTAAAAGCTTTTGAGCCTCTTGCTTTTTTATATGGGAGCATTCTTTTTATAGCTCTTCTCAAGATGTCATCAGGTCTTCTAGGCCAAAAAGGACCTTTATGACGATAACCAATTTTTTTCATTCTTTTTTTATAATTTCCAATAACGTGAGGTTTGCTTCCTGTCAAAACAACTTCCTCTGAATTAACTATAATAACATCTTTTCCTTCTAATGCTTCTTTAGCAGCAAAACTTGCAAGCCTACCCATAACACATCTTTTACCATCGATATAAATTGTTTCTCTAGCCAAGAAGTTTCACCCCTTTCGCTTTTGGTTCCTTTTCAAGCAGTTCTTTAATAGATATTGCACTGCCACCAGCTTTTTCTATTTTAGATTTTGCAAGTTCTGAAAATTGAAATGCTGCAACTGTTAATTTTTTATCTATTGCACCATCGCCAAGAACCTTTCCTGGAATTATTATTGTTTCATTGTTTTTTGAATTCCTATTTATCGTGGAGACATTTACTTCTCTCCTGTTTCTTCTAGACTTTTTCAAATCTAATGCAACCCTCTTCCAAATGGGTTTTTCCTGCTTATTAAGTTCAGAAATTAATTTTCTTAAATTAATATTTGTTGTTTTCACGACAATCGCCTCGCAACGAAAATTTTATTTTCGCACTTTATACATTTTTCACAAATTAACCTTTTTTAAAGGTTTTGATTAATTATACTTAATTTATATTGAATGCGGGAGACAGGACTTTCTCAACCTTCTCTTTGCTCAAACTTTTCTTTCTTAAAGAAAAAGTTGTTTTGAACCTGCGTAGGGACTAACCCATATGGTCCTTAACCATACCCGTTAAGTCTTCCAAAAGCAAAAGCTTCAGGGAATTGACCACTCCGGCACTCCCGCATACTATTTAATTAATTTCGATTGTTTTAAAAAGTTTCTATATTTTAACATAATATGAAAAAAGTTTTTATACCTGTCAAATACAAAAAATTGCTAACGAAAAAATTCATGCATGAAATAAATAAAAAAATTTGTCATAAAGTTGGATTATTTACAACGACACAATTTACAAATCAATTAAACCAATTAAAAGAATTCTTGGAAAATGAGGGAAAAGAAATTTTTGTTGGTATTTCTAATTACAAAGCTATTGAGAAAGGGCAGGTTCTTGGATGTGACATAGAATCTCCTTTATCAATTTCTGAAAAAGTAGATTGCTTCGTTTATCTAGGTACGGGGTATTTTCATTCTATATTAGTTTCAATCGAGACGAATAAACAAGTTTTTCAAGCTAATCCTGTTGCTGAATTTATAAAAGAAATAGACGAAACTGAAATTGAAAGATATAAAATATTAAAAAAATCAACAATATCAAATGCAAAAAAAGCAAAGAAGTTAGGAATTCTTGTTTGTACTAAATTTGGACAGGAAAATTTAGAACTTGCAAAAAAAATAAGGGCGGAATTAATTAAAAATGGAAAAAAATCTTATATATTTCTTTTTGAAACACTTAATCCTGAAGAACTATTGAATTTCCCAGATATTGAAGCTTGGATAAATACTGCTTGTCCTAGAATTAGCATAGATGATATCGAAAGATTTGATAAACCTATTGTGAATTGGGAAGATATGCATGGTTAAATTTGGACAACATTTTTTAAAGGATAAAAAACTTTTAAAAAAAATATCTAGTTACGCTAATATTTCTGAAAATGATGTCATTGTTGAAATAGGTTCTGGTGACGGAAGACTTACAAAAAATTTAGTAAATGCAAAGAAAATTTATGCTGTAGAAATAGATGAATTTATTTTTAATAAACTTGAACAAAATTTAGAGAAATACAAAAATATTGAATGTATAAATATGGACGTACTTAATTGGGAATTTCCAGAAGACGTAAATAAAATTATAGGAAATCTTCCATATGAGATATCTGCACCAATAACTGAAAAAATTTTAGTTTTTTTAAATAAACAAAAAAATAAAGGCATAAAAAACCTTCTGGCAATTTTGATGTATCAGAAAGAATTTGCAGAAAGGATGACTTCAATTCCAGGATTAAGAAGCTGGTCAAGACTTTCTGTTCTTGTAAACTATTATTCTGATTGTGAGATTTTAAAAAATATTCCAAGAACGGCATTCAGACCCGCACCTAAAATAGAATCTTCTTTGGTAAAATTAGTTCCAAAAAAAGTTGAACATGACAAAGAAATTTTGAAGGTTGCTAAAATTTTATTTCTGCATAAAAATAAAAAGGTGATAAATTCTTTGATAGATTCAAGAAAAAGATTTCTAAAGATAAAAGATAAAAATAAATTAAGAAAAATAATTTCCGAAAAATTAGGTGATTATGCAGATAAAAGAGTTGTCTTTTTAGAAGTAAAAGAAATAAAAAAGATAAAGGAAGATGTAGGACACATATTCAAATAAAATTCAATTTTTACTTTTTAAAACTTCGACTATGGATTTTTCATAATTGTTTGTGTAAATAAATGCATCTTTTGCTAAATTTAATATCCTTTTTTCAGATAGGAAATTTTCATTTTCTTCAAGCTCAGAAATAATTTCATTATACGAATCAGGATTGGTAACAATTGCAATATCTCCATACTCAAGAGCTGCTTTTGCAGATGCTCTTATCAATGAAACTTTTCCTACTTCAATTATACTGCCTAAATTTTTATAACTAATAATTTTATTCATGACTTCTCTTTTTTTCAATCCTTTTATTTTTTCAAGATTTTCCCTTGATATGTGTTCCTCTATTTTTTTATATATAGGTGTTTCATAGTTTGAATATATTTTTTCAAGTTTATCTTCAATCGGGTATAGGTTACAAACAACCATATCTATTTTTTCGATGCCTTTTTTTTGCATATATGTTTCATGCATTTCTTTTTCAGGATGCAATAATATTCCTTCGTATAAACCAGATTGTAATCTTTTCAAATTCTTTGGTTTTTTTTGTTTGGTGTATTCTGAAAATCCTCTTGTTTTATTTCCATTTTTTTCAATCACTTCTTTAGTTTTTCCCGTTGAAAATATTTCAACTTCCAAATTTTCCAATTCTTTTACAAAATCTGCTATACCCTTTTTATCATAAACACTTATCAAAGCATTTTTGATTTCTAATTTATTATTTGTAATAATATCTTCAAATACCATATTTAGTGTAACTAATTAGTTAATATATAAAACTTTTGGGTTGAAAAATTATTAAAAAGGCATATGAGTTATTTTTCTCATGAAATCTATAATAAGAGGTGTTTATGGTGAAATTTTCTGTCACGAAACAGAAGATTTAGAGAAGGTAATGAAAAGTTTTGAAATTTTCTTTCCTAAAAAAAATATAAAAAAGAAAATGCAAAAAGGAGCATACGGAACAAACATAACAATAATAACTTCTAAACTGAAAAATAAGGGTGCTAAAATGCTTTTTAATAAAATTTTCAAAAATATATCTACTCTTGAAATTGAAAGAATTTTAAAAAATCCAAAAAAATGGCTCGATGAAGATGGAAAATTCTACTTAAATATTAATAAACAAAAAGCAAATAAAAAAGAACTTGTAGAATTGTGTGAGTGTGAAGATTCTATAAAAATTGTTTTTTCTATACAATCGTATCCTGCAAACTACAATAACTTAATAAAAACTCTTAGTGAGCTATTAAAAAGTTATATGTAAAGTTTTTAAGTTAATAAATAATTAAAATATATGGGTGAAACCATGATATTTGATAAAAGAAGTGTTATAGAAAAATATGAAGATCAATTTAAAACCGATGAGATGAAGAACAAGCATATTTTTTATGATTTATATGCTAGAGTGAATGATCCTGAAGAAACTAGAGGGTTCATAACAGAGCTTCTTAGAGATACAGATTGGAAAACCGCAGTTAACAAGCTCATGAGATTTGAAGAATTGGAGATAGAAGGGATATTTAGAGGTGGAAAATCTAAGCCTTTCAAAAATGTGATAAAAGCTTACAAAGAATTTAAAAAGGGATGTAAATATCCATTACTTTGGAAATTATTTTTCTTTCTAGGTGTAGGTTTTTTAGGATTTTATTTGTACATATTAGCGTTTCAAACCACAGGATGGAATCCAAATATAATATTGGGGATAACCCCTATATGGTTTTTTTTGGCACTTTTAATATATTCAATAAAAGATAGTGTTTCAATGGCTATGTGGATAAAGGCATCTGGAATATATGATGTGAAAGATGAAAAGGCAGATTTAAGAATTGTAATAGCAGGAGATGCTGAGAGAAGAGATAAAAAAGCTTTTGATTCACTTTCAGAAGATATAACAGAAATATACAATGTTTTAAATAAAAAATACGTTCCAACTGGAAAAAGCAAAATTACTCAGAAACAAATAGTAAAAGAATTAAAACCAAAAAAGAAAAATCCAGAAACTCATTTACTAAAGACAATAAGAGATTTGGAGAAGCAAAAAGCTAAGCTGGAAGAGAGATTTATCAATGCTGAGATAGAAAAAGATACATACAATGAATTAAAAAATAGCATTAACAAAAGAAAATCGAAGGCTGAAACAATGTTAGATTTGGTTTCAGTCTAATTTTTTATTTTTTTTTAACCAACAAATAATCTATATTTATCTTTTTCTTGGAGTTCTTGAAAAATTCTTTTTATAATAGCTTGTTTTGGATCTGGAATTAACTTTACTCTTTTCTTTATATCTTCAAAAGATTCAAATGGTTTTATTCTTCTTTCTTGTAATATATCTATCATATGTTTTTTTCCTATACCTGGTAATATCTCAATAGTATGCAATCTCGTTGAAACAGGACCACATGTATTGAAGAACTCTACGAATTTTTGTTCTTTTTCGTCAACAATTTTATTTATTATGCTTTCTAGTTCTATTTTTGCGGTTTCTGTTAAAATATCATAATTTATTCTACCTGCAACATGATGTATTTTATCTCTTTTATCAGGTCCAATATAAACTTTATCTCCGGGTTTTAAGAAAACGCCTTTTTTTGGAATTACTTCAAGTAAAACAAGATATTCTTCTCCAAGAACTTGTGCTACTGCCGTTCTATTTCTAGAAGATACGTGACCGTGTGAAAGAAAGTCCAAAACTATTCCATAATTTTCTTGACGTTTTTCTTTTCTCATAACAATCACTATTCATATTTTTTCACTATTTCAATTATTTTTTCCATTTCTTCTTCTTTGAAAGGCATTTGTGATTTTTCAAGAATTACTTTAAGTTCTTTGATGTCTTTTGGCATTAAATCGACAATTTTAACTATTTGATGTTCTTTAAGTTTCCTCATCTCAAGTTCCAAGAGTTCTTTAATTAAACTTTCTGCTTTATCTACTGTTATTTCTGAAAATTTTTTTGCGTGTTCGTAAGCTGTTTTTTGTTCATATGTTTTATCTTTTACCTTTTTTAATATATCTTTTACTTTAGTAGTTGGAATAAATGTTTCCTTAATAATTTCGTAATCCAAAAAATCACCCCTATGCTTTCCTCAAATGTATTGAGGAACAAATTATTTTCTTTGGTTTATTCCCAAGTTTAGATTCAACAAGATAGGATTTTCCTCTCTTTTCTATTATCTTACCGTGTTTGCCAAAAAATCTCTTGTGTGGCATACCTTTATGATATGAAGAGTCGACTTCTATTATAACTTTGTCGCCTTCTTCGAATTCTTGCAAAGTTTTCCTTATTTTAATTCTGCCCCTATCTCTAACCTTTTTACGCAATTTTTTGCGTGTTCCTACTCTAAATCCTTTTGAACGTTCTACCATTGTAGAAAACAATAGAAAAAGGTAGTATTTAAAGCTTTTGTACTTTTCAAATGATTTTGTGACTACTATAAATTAGTTACAATAGAAACATTTATAAATATTATTTGCCTTGTAAAACATACTATAGGGGTGCACTATATTCTATTTTGGCTTACCTCCAAACTCACCTGCATCCCTATTATTCTTTTTAAATATAATAATTTAGATATAATTAAAAAAAGTATAATAAAAATAAAAAAATAAAAGAGAAAAGAGAAAAGGACTTGATTTACAAGTCGTCTGAACGCATTGTTTTTCTCTTGTTTGCTTTTGTTCTCTTTGCTGCTTCGTCAAGAATCCCTCTCATTTTTTTATCAAGGCCTTTTGCTAAATCACCTGACGAATTTAGTCCTTTCTTTTTAACATAGTCTTTAACTCTCGAAATTACTACGTATTCTGCCATTTTGTCTACCTCCTAACATTTACGCGTAAAACGCTAAAAACAACAACAATAAGGCTTTTTATAAACTTTGCTAAAAACAGTCCTAGAAGTCGTATTTAATCATTTAAAGAAGATTGAATTTAAATAAAAGTCACAAAATGGCTTGTAACATCCTCGCTAGCATATTTCAAAAAAAATATGAAAGCAACCATTATAAATGATATTGTCATACAATATCTGAAATTTTTTACAAGTTCATTTATATTCAATTTTAAGTTCATTGTATTAAAGTGTTGATTTAATCGACTTATAAACCTTTCGCGAGAATTACATTATATTAATAACTGTATAATAGTTATTAGAAATGCATTTTTGGCATTTTTCCACCGCCAAATTTTTTAGCAAGTTTTGTCATATCCTTTCCCTTTAATTTTTTCATTACTTTTTTAATTTGATTAAATTGCTTTAAAAGTTCGCGCACTTCACTTGATTCTGTTCCACTGCCATTTGCAATTCTTTCAATTCTGCCGGATTTTATTATTTCTGGATTTTCCAGCTCTTCAGGTGTCATGGAATCCATGAT
>PWUQ01000038.1 GCA_003563585.1 Candidatus Parvarchaeota archaeon | reverse complement strand
TCTACATATGATAAATTTAACAATGTTGCAATTAAAAGCTCTCTGGATAATAAGCAAGAAATCTTGTCATGGATATGAATTGATGGAAAAACTAAAGACTAATCAGGGAACAATATACCCTCTTTTGAATTCCTTAGAAAAAGAAGGACTTGTAAATTCAGTATCAAAAGGGAGAAAGAGAGAGTATAATATAACTAATGAGGGTAAAAAAACCCTCAAAAAATCTTGTATAGAATTTTGCGAGATTTACAACGACATATTTGAAAAATATATATGTGGGAAATGTGGTTATAAAAATGAATGAAAAAATCAAGAAAGACTTTCCATTTTTGAAAAATAAAATAATTTATTTAGACAATGCTTCTACAACACAAAAACCAAGACAAGTGATTGATTCAATAAAAAATTTCTATGAAAATAATTGTGGGAATGTCCACAGAGGAGTTTACAAAATTTCTGAAGAAGCAACAAGACTTTACACTTTAGCTCACGAGAATGTGGCGAAACTAATAAATGCAAAGTCCTGGAGAGAAATTATTTTTACAAAAAATACAACAGAATCAATAAATTTGATTGCAAAAAGTTTAAAATTAAAAAAAGGAGATGAAGTAATTCTGACTGAAATGGAGCATCACTCAAATATAGTTCCCTGGATGATGCTAAAGGATGTAAAAATAAAATATGTTCCTGTGGATGCAGAAGGAAAATTAGAAATAAATAAAATTAAAAAATTGATAACAAAAAATACAAGAGTCATAAGCTGTCCTCACATGTCAAACTTTCTTGGAACTATAAATCCTGTTGAAAAAATAGGAAAAATCGCGAGAGATAATGATTTAATATTTATTGTCGATGCGGCGCAATCAGTTCCTCACAAAAAGGTGGATGTTAAAAAAATTGGATGTGATTTTCTTGTATTTTCATCTCATAAAATGTGTGGACCAACCGGAGTTGGAATATTGTATGGAAAAAAAGAAATCCTCGAAAATATGGAACCTTTTCTTGGTGGAGGAGATATGATTGAGAGTGTAGACTTTGATGGATTCAAAACATGTGAAATTCCATGGAAATTCGAAGCTGGCACTCCTAATATTTCAGGAGCTGTCGGACTTTCAGCAGCAATATCTTACCTTCAAAAGGTTGGGTTAAACAAAATATGGAAGCATGAACAGAATCTTGTAAAATACACGCTTCATAAAATGAAAGATATGAATAATGTAGAAATATATGGACCTAAAGATTACAAAGAAAGATGTGGAATAATTTCATTTAATATAAATGGACTTGATTCTGAGAGTGTTGCAGGCATAATGGACAGCATAAACATATGTGTTAGAAGTGGACATCATTGTGCTATGCCCATGCATAAAAAGCTTGGAATTGATTCTTCGGTGAGAATTTCTTTTTACTTGTATAACACAATAAAAGATGTAGATATTTTTATAAAAAAACTGAAAGAAATTGATGGTGTTTTAAAATGAGATTGAAAGATGAACTTATAAAAAAGATACTTGAAATAGAAGCAAGCCATAAATTCAAAACATCTGAGGATAATTTGATAGGATTCTGGTTTGAAGGTGTTGAAGGTGAAGCACTCTCTCTGATATTAAAAGATGTTGGCATAGAAGCGACAACAGAATCTCCTTGTTTAAAAGAATATGATAAAAGTAGCGTACTAACCAGAGAACAGGCTCATGCTTCAATCGTTATAATGTGGAAAAAAAGTTTTACTCAAGAAGATATAAAAATAATTACGGAAGAAATAAAAAAAGGTGTTGTAAAACTAAGAAAAATTTCGGGGTGGAAAAAATGAGGTCTTGTGGGTGGAAAAAATGAGGTCTTGTGGGTGGAAAAAATGAGGTCTTGTGGGTGGAAAAAATGAGGTCTTGTGGGTGGAAAAAATGAAATACTCAAAAATAATCATTAAGCATTTCAAAAATCCTAAAAACATGGGGGAAATAAAAAATCCTGACGCGGTTGGAAAAGCAGGAAACCCTATTTGTGGAGACACTATGAAAATATATCTAAAAGTAAAAAACAATAAAATAGAAGATATAAAATTTCAAACTCTCGGATGCGCAGTTGCAATCGCGATGACATCAATTCTTACAGATATTGCTAAAGGTAAAACATTAAAAGCTGCTTCAAAAATAAAGCCTGATGATTTATTGAAGGGTGTGGAAGATGTTCCTAAAAGCAAAATCCATTGCTCTGTGCTTGCACATCAAGCTCTAAAAAATGCTATAAAGAATTATAAAGCTAAAAAGTAAAATATTTTTTAATTTTTTTGTCAGGTTTGAATAATTCCAGTTTTATGCCTATGTCTAAATAAGCCCACGCTATAATAAATGCTTCAAAAGATTCTACATATTTTTCTTTTTCAAAAAAATACTTTCCATCCTCAAAATAGTTCTCGGCGAAGGAATAAAATTCGTCTGCTTTGTCTGTGTTTTTTATGGATATATTATTAAATATTTCTTCCATTCTTTTCATTTCTATTTCTGCAGCTTTTTTTATTTTCATAATATCGCCATCTCAATAATTTCTGGGGATTCCATGAGGAAATCGAAAATTTCTCTTTCAACTTTGAGTAATTTTTCGAATGGGGTTTTTTTGTGTTCAGGAACAGTATATCTTTTTTCCATATCAGAATATCTTTTCTTTAAAGAAACAACTTTTCTTCTACTTATCCTTTTGTCTGCATAAAAAACAATCTTTTCTTCCCATGTTTTTAATTCATCCACTCTTGAAAGCATATGCATTTTTGCAAGTTTGCCTAATTCAGGATATCCTGCGTTTTTTAAAATCTCTTCTGCCTTTTTGCCGTGTCTCTTCTCGTTATTATTTTTTATACATTTTATTTTTCCTATATCGTGTAAGAGGGCAGCTTTTTCCACAAGTTCTACATTTAATTTGATTCCTTTCTTGACAAATTTCTCTGCAATATGTCTAGCTATCTTCGAAACCATTATAGAATGTTCAATCACATTTTCTGTTGCGCAGTGTTCTCTAAGCAATTCTATGCATTCTTCTTTAGTGGGCAAATTCATTCTATCCATCCCCCTCCCAAAACAATATCTTTCTTAATAAAAACTGCTATCTGTCCGGGGGAAACTCCCCAAACAGGATTTTTTGGAACTACCTTAATTTTATTTTTTTCAGGTATGATTCTTGCTGGTGTTGGTTTCATTTTGTTTCTTATAATCACATCAGATTCAAATTCTTTTTCTGGAGAATCCATTGAAACCCAGTTCAATCCTGAAACATAAAAACTTTTTTTGTATAAATCCTCTTTTCCAGAAACAACCACTAAATTTTTTTCTGAAACAATATCACAAACATAATGTCTGTTATGTACAACTAGATTAAGTCCTCTTCTTTGTCCAATTGTAAAGTAAAAATGTCCATAATGTCTCCCCAGAAAATTTCTTTTTTTGTCAACTATTTTTCCTCTCATATCTTTTCCAATTTTTTCTTCTATAAATTCCCCTTTGGGTTTATCTAAAAAACATAAATCTTGAGTTTCTTCTTTATCATGAACGTGTATGTCATTTTCTTTAGCAATTTTTCTAACTTCTTCTTTCGTGTATTTTCCAATAGGGAATATCAAATCTTTAAATGTCTTTTTGGGAAGCATTGAAAGTACGTAAGATTGATCTTTTTTTATGTCAACTGGACGTTTCAAAACGACTTTCCCATTTTTTTCCAAAATTGCGTAATGTCCTGTTGCTATAAATTCCGCACCAAGTTTTTTTGCTTCTTCAATCAAAGCTCCAAATTTTATTTTTCTATTGCAAATTACGCAAGGATTTGGATTCTTACCTTTTAAACTTTCTTTAACAAAATAATCAACAACTTCTTTTTCAAACATTTCTTTTAAATCAATAACGTAATGTTTCATTCCTAATTTTTTTGCAACTTTTTTAGCTTGATTTATGTCATCCAATGTGCAGCATTTAGAACCGTTAATAGTTTTCATGGTTATGCCAAAAACATCCGCACCGGATTTTTTTAAGATAAATGCACATACAGAACTATCTACTCCCCCGCTCATAGCTACTGCAATTTTTTTTGATTTTAAAGATTCCATAAAAAATACTTGTTAATTCCTATTTACATATTTTTTGATTTGTATTCAAAAAAAATTTAATTGGCAAAATTATTGAATAATTGATGGAAGAAAACAAAAAAATGGTTAGTAAACTAATTGCGAGAGGAGTATTAAGAACCGAATCTATAATAAAGGCTTTTGAAAATGTTGACAGGAAAGATTTTTGTGTTGATGAACATAAGGAACTTGCTTATATCGACAGACCTCTTCCAATACTCGCTGAACAGACAATTTCTCAACCCACAACCGTAGCTTTAATGACTGAGGCGATTCGCCCATCTAAGGGAGACAATGTTTTGGAAATTGGAGCGGGAAGTGGTTATCAAGCCGCGATTCTTGCTGAAATAGTAAAACCTGGAAAAGTTTACACTATCGAAAGAATAGAAGAACTTGCAAAATTTGCTGAAAACAATTTAAAAGAATATACTAATGTAGAAATTATACATGGAGATGGTTCTAAGGGATTAGAAGAAAAAGCTCCTTTTGATTGCATAATCGTAACTGCTGGAGCTCCCAAAGTGCCAGAAGTTTTAAAGAAGCAGCTAAATGTCAACGGAAGATTAATACTTCCTGTTGGAAAAAATACATACACACAAAGGATGAAACTTATTATAAACAAAAAGGAAGGTTTTGAAGAAATTGATTTGGGGTCCTTTGCTTTTGTTCCTTTAATTGGAAAGCATGGTTTTAAAAATAATTAAAAAACATCATTAAAAACTTTTTTTATTTTTTCAGCTAATTCTGGAATATGTTGATTTGAATCGAATTTTTTACTTGCGACTGAAAATAGGTTTTCAGATAAATTTATCCCGTGTACATCAGAAAATTTCAATATGTCGGGACACAAATTAACATCTATAACTGTCGGTTCTGCAGTATTCAAAATGTCCACTTGAGCATATTCTGTATTTAATACAGCGGCAATATCAAGAGAAGTATTGATTATTTTTCTGTTTATCTTTGATTTTTTTATTTCTCCTCCTATATAATTTATGCTGGAAGGTGTTCTCTCAATTGCTGCTATAGCTTCTCCATCAAGAACGAGAACACTTATGACTTTTGCATCAGGATAATATTCCTCCAAAAGCATAGGTTGTTTTAAAACTTGAAGTGCGTCTACCATCGAACGAACTTCCTGTTCTGAATTTGCAAGCATTACTTTCTCCTTTCCTGTTGGAACTTTTATCATGACAGGAAACCTAAGAAATTTTAAGTCAGAAATTGCTGCTTGAGGGTTATCAGCGAATATTGATTTTGGGACGTTTATGCCTGAACGAGAAAGTTTCTCATAAAAAGGGATTTTGGAGCAACAAGTGTAAAAACATCTTGGGGAATTGAGAAGTGTTGTTGTTTCGGGAAGCGCTTCTATTATCATGCCCGCTAATGAGTACTTTGATTTTGGAATTCTAAACAATATCACATCATTTTCGGTTATGTTTTTGTATTCGTATGTAAAGTTTATTCCATTGTCTATTAAAAGCGAAATATCTTCTATGGGTATATATATGATTTCTCCAAATTTTTCGGCGGTTTGAATTAGAAGATTGTCTGTTTCTATTCTTTTATTGGAACCTATTATGCAAATTTTCATTTTTACCTCTTGGTTTGATTGTGACAAAATCTTATTATTTTTTTTGCGGCATCCTTTCCAGTCTTAGTTTTTGAGATGGATTTGAGTCCAGGATTTAAATTTACTTCAATCACTTTTGGGCCTTCCTTACTTTGTATTATATCCACGGCGCATATTTTAGATTTTATTGCCTCTGCTGCCTTGATGCATATTTCTTTCTCTTCTTCAGTAAGATAATATGATGTGGGCTTACCTCCGAGTAACGCGTTTGAGCGCTTTTCACCTTTTGCGGCAACTCTCTTGAAACTTGCTACAACCTCATCTCCAGCAACTATGCCTCTGACATCTTCTCCTGGGTTTTCTATGTAATCCTCTATAAGAAGATGTTGATTTAAAATGTCCAATGTTTTAAAAACGCTTTTTGCTGCCGTTTCACCTTCAACAAAAAGAACACCTTTTCCCCCAAAAGAGTCTACAAGCTTTATGACAATCGGGAATTCCATCATGTCTAAAATTTCTTTTGCGGTTTTTTGAGATTGTGTGTATATCGTTTTCGGAACTGGAACTCCTTGTTTTTTTATCTCGAATATTGTTGCGAATTTATTATGAGCGATTAGTATGCTCTCTGCAGGATAAGGTTTCTTTATTTTAAAATAGTCTAACATCTTTATAACATGATAACCAAATCCTGCTCTGTGGGAATCTATTCTTGGTAAAACATAATCATAATCCAAAAGAGAATTGTCTCCGTGTAAAACCCCATATTTTTCCCCGACTTCGAGAGAGACTTCTTTGACTGGAACAAAGTCTACGCTTTTGAACATTTTTTTTGCTTCATATATCAGCATGTTCGTCGATATTGATTTTTTTCTTGGCGCAAGCACCAATAATTTTACCATTGAAATCACTTTTCTACAGTCTTATTTTTATGTTCTACATCCACTATAAAATTAGATTTTATTACGTCTCTCCCAATCAGAACATCATATTTTAGATTTTTTCTGTTTGCGATGCTAAGTTCTACTGGAATTTTTTTGTTCGCTATTTCTATTTTGGCTCTGTAAACAGGACGTCTTACATATTTTATTTTTCCAAGCGTTGCGGATTTTACCCTTACAAATTTAATTACTGGGCCGAGTTTAACCTTTTCTGCAAGTTTTTCATCTATACAACTTCTTGCAGCTCCTGTGTCAAATTTTGCATTTGCCTTTATTTCTTTTTTTCCTATTATCTTTACTGGTTCTATTAAACCAACTACTTTTTTCTTCAAAAGAATCACCTTACCTTGCAAACTTTCTTCATGAAAAGATGATTTGGAATCTGCACTTCCTCTTTTTTCATTTCAATTTTTGTATGAATCATTCCTATATCCTTTATTTTTCCTTTGTTGTTGTCGAATTCTATTTCCATGCCTTTTCTAATATTTCCAGAAGATTGTATGTACATTCCAGCAAATGCATTCAAAAGCAAATCCTTGCTTCCAACAATTATTACAAGTGAGATTGAAAGAAGTATTATAGCAAATCCCATTGTAAAAACTTCAACATATATGCCAAAAACGTCTAATGCTATGATAATGCTTATAAGAAAAATTAGTGATTTTGTTATGCCTCCTGAAAAAAAGGATATGACATTTCTGTCCTTTAATTTTGGGAAAAGATTTTCGGTAAGTCCTTTTGCAATATTACCAAAAACATCTCCTAATATAAGTCCTAATATGATTACAACTACTGCAATAATAACTTTAGGGAAAAATATTGCAATTGATGTGAGTGTTTGAGTAAGTATCTGTTCTCCAAATACATACTGAATTGCTGCACCTACAAAAAGCAGAAATACTACCCACATTATGAATCCTCCTACGAATTCAAGTGTGGATTTTTTGTAGCCAAATTTTCTAAGAACTTTATTTGTGCTGGATGACATTTTGTCGAATCCAGTTATTTCTCCCAGTTTTATTACTCCATATCGTAATATTTTTCCAACTACAAAACCTACAAGTAAAAGTATTGTGGCCAAAATCAGTTGAGGAAGATATGCCATAGCCCAATCAGATATTGTAAAAAATCCTCCAAAACTCTCAACCAATGTTTGATTGCTCATAAAGAAAGATATTGATTTTCTGTTTTAAAAGTATTGCGATAGTCCTTTTTGATTCTTATTTGCCCTTTCTCCTAGCACTGACTTAAGCTGATTTTCTATTCTGTCTTGTGAAAATTCGTGCTTGTCTACGAGTATTTTTAGAATTCTTTCCACGTCAACGTCTTTCCATTCCAATTGATATTTTTCTGTTTTTTCTGGATTAATGAACCAATCCAGTATTTTTTGCGGTTTTGTTTCTGAATTCCAATCTATAACTTTCAAAACGTTTTCCAGTGTTTTTTCTTTTTTTATAAGCTCGAGTGCTCTTTTGGGGCCGTATCCTTTTATGCCTCTGCAATAATCCGTTCCAATTAGCATTGCGGCAATTATAAGTTGTTTTCTGTCTATTCCTAGTTCTTTCAAGTTCTCCTTCAAATCAACTAGTTTTGGATTTACTGGAACGTATATTTTCTTTCCGGGAACTTTTCTTTTTCCTGAGATGGATAAATTTCTTATTAGAAGAGGACTCCCAAACAAAATTGAATCCCAATCCTGTGAAGCGCAAGCCCATAAATCTCCCTTTCTAACCATGTGTGAAATTTGTGCTTCTCCCTCGCTTGGGGCTTTTACACAAGGAATTCCCATTGCTTCGATAAGAACAACTGCATCGTCAACCATATCTTCGTTAAGTTTTGAGAGTTGTTGAGCGTATTTTCGTTTTTCTTCGTCTGTTTTGGCAGATTCAAATTTTTTTCTTGCTGCTTTTTTTCTTCTTTTTCTTTTTTCCAGTGTTCTGGACTTGAATTCTGGAGGTTTACCGTCCCAAACAAAACAGGGTTTTATGTCTTCTTTTAAGAGATTAACTGTTCTATTGAATAGTCCTAATATGTGAGATGTTACCCTTCCTTCACTATCTTTCAAAAGTTCTCCTGTTCTCGTTCTTATAGTTGAAAGAAATTGATGCGCCCAGTTGTATCCATCTATTCCTATTTTTCTATTTCTTAATTTCTGTATTTCTATGTCTTTTTCCAGGATTAATTTTCTTAAATTTGAACCCATAACAAATATTGAAAAATTTAGTAATATATATAATTACTTCCCTTTTGTAAAAATATATGGTTTTACAAAGTTTGGTGGGTCCTAAGAGAGTTAAGAACAAACCAATTAAAAGTTTTTTCTTAGGTATAATCTATGCAGCAATAGCTTTAGTGCTGGCTTATTTTATATTTCCAGACGACCCAAGCATTTCTGTTATATTTTTGACAACACTTGCAGCACTTCCCTTACTTATTGATGTATTAACATTAGAACAAGAGGAGGAGAAAGATAATTTAAAGGAAACCAAGAAGCGTCCATTAATAAAAGAACATTTGGATGTTTTTATGATATTCACATATATGTTCTTTGGATTTTTTATATGCTACATAGCAATTTATGTAACATTTCCAACAGAAACAGTCAATTTATTCTTTTCAAAACAAATTGAAACAATAATCTCTATAGTAGGGCCTGGAGGGTTTTTTGCTATGCCTGAAATAACAGGTGCATTGATTACATCTGAAAGTGCTTTAAGAATAATTATGATAAACAATTTCAAAGTTCTTCTTTTCTGTGTTTTATTTTCATTTTTATACGGCGCAGGAGCAATATTCGTTCTTGCATGGAATGCAAGCATTCTTGCAGTCGCCATGGGAAATTTCATAAAAAGAGAATTGGCTGCGTTTGGTGAATTGATTGGTTTTTCAGGAGTTCAGGCTTATTTTTATGCAGGAACTTTCGGAATCGCTAGATATATGATTCATGGACTTCCCGAGATAGCTGCTTACTTTCTAGGAGCTATTGCTGGAGGTATAATCTCTGCAGCTGTAATAAAAACAGATTATAAAGACCCTAAATTTTATGATATAATTTTAGATTCTCTTGATTTAATCGCTCTTGCAGCACTTTTGATAATTATAGCGGCGTTAATTGAAGTAGGAATAACTCCAAGAGTAATAAGTTAAACTTATTTGTAAATATTTTTTCATTAGTTAATTGAATAATTCTTTTTAACTTCAGATAAAGTCACGAATTCTCCTCTTGCGATTTCTTTTCTTGCTTCTTCAATTTCTTTTTTTGTTTCTTCTGAAATTT
>PWUQ01000073.1 GCA_003563585.1 Candidatus Parvarchaeota archaeon | reverse complement strand
TTTTTTCTTTTTCAAAAACTTTTTTAAGCATTACGTTCACTTATTATTCAGCAGGCTAGGTGGGCCGTTGGGCGTGGTCTGTTAATCCCAAACCGTCCTTATGGGGAGCTGAAGTCAGTTTGAGGTTTAGTGCATAGTCAGCAAGCTTAAGTTGTATCTGCGAAGCCTTGCCCTGTGGGATGCATTATTCTGTGAATCGAGTCAGGCCTTGATCGGAGCAGCTCTAAGCAGTTTATTGTATGCTCTCAGGATCCAGGGTGGAGAAAAGACTTGAGGACTGCTTTCTATGTATTATCCCGAGAATTGACACGCCTGCTTTAATCAAAAAAGAAAAAATCAAAAAATGCCGGGGTCGCCTAGAAATCTTTTCTTGCAAAGAAAAGCTTTACCAAAAGAAGCCGCAAAGAAAAGATTGGGTAATCTGGTATGGCGCAAGCCTGCTAAAGCTTTTCTTTTCAAAAGAAAACCTTGGAAAAGAAAGGCAAGTGGTGAGCTTGTTTCCTTCGGGATACATGGGTTCAAAAGCACCTTTTCTTTTGGAAAGAAAAGCTGCACCAAAAGAAAGTGCGTGGAATTCCCATTCCCGGCGTTTTTTAATTTAAGGATAAGATAAAAATGGAAGATTTTGATGATATGAAAAAAAGAATGGATGAGATTAAAAATCAATACAATGAACTTCAAGAGAAATTTCACATACCCACCGAAACACAGATATTTGTTTTTTATGCACCTCTTAGAGAAATTGATGCGCCCAACTTAGTAGGAATTATTTTTCCCGAAGAAGATTATATCAAAGTAAGAGAAAGACTTTTTATGAAAGAATTAAATGAGGTGGATAATCCCAAACAATACGTGGGGGTGTATTACGATTTTGAAAATCCTTTTGAAATTTTAGATTTTGCTTTAGCCAATATTGATAAATCCCCACAAAAAATTTTATATGAAGATAATGAATTTATTCTAACGGATGAAAAATTATTAAGCAATACAATGAATAAGGTGCATATATCCGTAATATCTATTGAAGTAGCGGATAGAATATACGAACTCAAAAACAATACGGAAGAAATAAAAGATTATGCTGAAAAACTTCGGAAAAAAATACAAAAGTAAAATATGATGTGTTATGCCAACAATCGAGGATTTGCAAAAACATGAACACAATAAACCCAAAGGTTTAGAGAGAGATTTAAAAAAGTTAAAAGAAAAAGTAAACGACATATCAAAAACAATAAAAGATTATAAAAATAAAGAACTTGAAAAAATTGGTTTTCAAAGAGCAATGAGATACAATATCGCAAGATTGATGAACAGTGCCGCAAGAATTGGAAACGACGCGAATGCAAATATATCAAACCAATTTGTTTTATGGGATAAAAATCTTAAATATGGAAAAGATACACCCACCGCGGAAGGATATTCTAAAATTTCTGAAACCTATGAAGGAACACCCAAATCTCCAGAGACAGCATTTATGACTGAAGGCAAAAAACTATTCAAAATGCTGGGATGTGTAAAAGGTAAAAAAATTTTGGATGTTGGCTGTGGAACTGGAAGGTATAGTATCCCACTTGCAAAAAAAGGCGCAGAAGTTCACGGGATAGATATTTCTGAAGGAATGCTTGAAGTTGCAAAAAGAAAAAGTAAAGGATTAAATATAAAATACCAATTAGCGGACATGAGAAACATTCCATACAAAGATGAAACATTTGATAAAGTTGTAAGCAGTTTAGCTATAGACCATGTAAAGAATTATAAAAAAGCCATATTGGAAATTTTAAGAGTTACAAAAAAAGGAGGGCGGATTGCAATCTCAACAATACATCCCGAATCCTTACAGGTTTTAGAAGGCAAAAATAAAATGACAAAATTTGGAACAAAATTCAAAGCTTTTTTTGAAAGTGAGGGTGGCAGAGTTAATGTAATAAGTTATGCAAGAACTAAGAAACAATGGAAAGACGCGCTCAAAAATAAAGCAAAAACAATTAAATTTTTTGATTTAAAAGTCCCAAAATCAGTTTATAGAATAGAACCTGTTGCATACAGAGTCATAAAGAATAAAAAAATGATTTTGGCTATGTCATTTATTAAAAAATAAAAAATTTTCCTTTCTATTTTTTACCCCTACATTTATGTTAAAATAGAAATATTTATAAATTTGTAGGGGTAAAGGTATTTATGGTAAAATTAAGAAAGCGAGAGATTAGTGGAAAAAAATATTTTTATCTTGAGCATAGTTTAAGAGATGGCAAAAAAGTTGAGAAACGAGAAAAATACATCGGCTCAGTACGTCCTAAAAACATAGATAAACTAAAAAAAGAATTTTTACATGAAATACATAAAGAAGAATGGTTCAAGAAATTTGACTCAATTAAAAAAAATTTTTCTAAAGAACAAAATAAAACACCACCATCCGCCAAAGCTAAAAAAATAAAACTATTCGCGATTAAATTTACTTACAATACTAATAAGATTGAAGGCTCCACTTTAACCTTCAAAGATACCGCAAGATTAATCGAGGATGGCATAGCTCCAAAAA
>PWUQ01000104.1 GCA_003563585.1 Candidatus Parvarchaeota archaeon | reverse complement strand
CCTCCTGCAAAAGCTCTAAACCACGAACTAGTAAAATCATTTCCTGAAAGCAGAGTAGCCGTGAGTAATGGACCCTCTACTTGCGAATGGTTCTGTACAGTATTCTATGAATTATTGAAAGACAAGTTGAATATTAAAAAGATAGAGTTCCGTTCTTCTTCGTTGAACTGTGCATCAAAAGAGTTTTAGTTTTGAAATGAACTTCCGAGGGCTAAGAGTCCTCGGTTTCTTTTTAAATTATATTCTTTGGGTTCCAGACCTATATGTCCCGCCATACTCCAAAAATTCCAACAAGACCTGTGTATTACAATCAAAATCCTTTTAACATATCAGAATTTAGACCGTGCTTAAAAATCATCTTGAATTTCAGCAAAATTTGTATCTTAAAATTGGGACAGTATATATTCTTTATACCTATACCACCTTTCAACATCTTTTGGTAAAAGTATTTCTTTTCTCTTTTCTATGTCAAAAAGCCTAGCTTCCCCAACACCTTTCATTTCATGGATATCCGTCTCTTCTAGTGTGCGAAAAAGAAAAATTGTTGGAGTAATCCATTCAGGTTCCCAACCACAAGATAGAATCTGTTCATTCACACCTGTTGCTAAGTCATAAATCCAAATCCCTTCTTGGTCATGAAGAAGGCTATAGAGCATTTGCCAATTTGAAAACGAAATTTTTGGGAAATAAGCCTCTTGATGTAAATTATTAAATTTTTTAGCCCTTTTTGTTGTTGTGTCATAAACGTATAAACCTCTCTTTTCTTCATAAGTAGTATTACCCTCAACAAGCCTTACAATCTTAGAATATACAATACTTTGATTATCCAACCAAACGGGTGAATAGGCATCTTCTATAACTTCATAAGTATTATTTAATAAATCAAAAATATATATACGATAATCAAGACGAGCAAAAGGTTCTAAAGAAAAATATGATTGAGGGCTAGAATAAAGAAGTTTGTTGCCGTCAGGCGAGAATTTAATAATTTTTCTAATAGTAGTATTATAGATAAACCCAATACCCCCTCCCCCCGCATGAGTAATCTGCTTATCAGCAAGTTTTATAATTTCTCCATCATCATAGAAAAAAAACTCATACCTACTATCTTCAAAACTATCTAGATGAAAATTAGATACTGTAAACGCAAATTTTGTTGGAGAATAAAAATCAACAGTTTCAATTGTACCTTTATTATCTTTTGTCTCTAATTCTAAAAAGATCTTTTCTTCTTTAGTTTCCAAATTAAATAGTCTAACAGAATTTTTCAATTCTTCGGAAACTAATAAACCTAGAAATTTCTCGTCTATTTGTACAAAATGTCTTTGTTCATATTCCAAGATTTTTTCTGTTTGCTGAGTATCTAAATTGTAGACGAAGAGAGATTTTTCCCCTTCATCTTTTTTAATAAAAAACAAATTTTTAGAAATAAACTCTGGGAGGTTAGGGTTTTCAAAAGTTTCTATCGACTCTAGCTTCTTTTCAGAAAAATGAAAAAAGGAATATATAAATAAAGCAATTACAAAAGAAACAATAAGAAAATATTTCAAAACCTTATAATTTTTTCTGTGTTTATTCATGAAAACACCTCTCTTATAGATGAATTTAGTTTATCATTGTGACAAAAAATTGCAAATAATAGCAAAAGAGCCAGGTAAGTACAAAATTATCATCATAACCTAGTAACGGGAGTAAATTCAGAGCTTTTTTAATATTGACATTGTAAATTGGGATACCATCCCATATGTCCCGCCATACTTCAAAAATTCCAATAGTATTTCCTTCTTAAGGTAAAACTTTACAATTACCTTGTCAATTAACTTGACAATTATTTTCAAAAATCCATATTATTCCAAAACCTTTCAAATGATATAATTCAACATATGGAAAAAGGTAAAATTTCAAATTTAGAAAAAGAACCTAAGGATGAATTAAGATATCTCCTTTATTTCCAACCGAGTCAAGATTTAGAAAATTTAATTTTTCAACAAGAAAGTTTAAGAATACCAAATTCAGAATTACACTCTACACTCTGTGTTTTTAATATGGATACAGAAAAAGAAGAAGAAATAATTGATGAGATTTCAGAAATTAATTTTAATCCTTTTGAAATTGAGACATTGAATTTTGATAACTTTGCTAACGATTCCCTAGTTTTAAAAATATCACGACCAGAAGAGCTTTTAAAATTACATTACCAAATTATTAATGTTGTTGAAAAATATGCAACTGAAGATTTTAACGAAATTAAAAAGAAATATTTTTTAGAGAAATACAATCCTCATTTAACAATCGCAAAATCCTCTTCTAATTTTGACACAAATTCTAAAGACTTAATTGGTAAAAAGGATAAAGTAGAGAAATATTCTATAGCGAAAAAAGTTGATGGTATTTATTACAAAATAAAAGAATTTTATTCTGCAGATTAGGTTCCAGACCCATATGCCCCGCCATACTCCAAATGTTCCAACAAGACCTGTGTGTTACAAAACAATATTTTGTGGATAATAGTGCTTAATATTTACAATTATATTGTCAATTAACTTGACAATTAATCAAACTCCACCTGTTTTAAATAATCTCTGAACAGTTTAAT
>PWUQ01000112.1 GCA_003563585.1 Candidatus Parvarchaeota archaeon | reverse complement strand
TTTCAAAAACTTCTGGCTTCTTCTTATTGCATCTTCCTTTTGGAAGTGTGTAAACTAAAACAGTTATATCTTCAATTTTTTCTGTATCTATATTATTTAATTCTTCTTCAGTATTTTTTTTCTTTTTTGGATATGAGATTTTTCTTTTCAAATCTTTGTCCAATTTATCCGTCCATATTTCTGTAAGAACTTTTTTGAATCTTCTATCATCTTTTTTATAAAATCTAATTGCTGCAATTTTAATTTTTGGAACGTCTAAAATTGTAACAGGAACACAAATTTCTTCTCCTTTTGTTAAAGAAGTTTTAGAATTATCAACGAATGTTATTTCAGCCATGCCTGCTTTGTATGCAGCAAAGCCCAAAAGTTTTGTTTCTTTCAGTTTAGGCCAATTTTTTATTTTGGGATATATCCTTTTAGCTCTAACTCTAGGCACAAAAGCCCTACTTCCTCTTTTTGGATATCTTGGTTTGTTTATTTTATGTCCCATTCAATCACCTTTGATATATTTTTCAAATATTATGCCTTTTTAAAGCTTACTTTAAGTGCGGTGTACTTAGAAAACGGCTGTGTATTTTTTAACGGCTGATCAAAATAAAAGAAAATGTTTGTGTTTTTAAAGTTTACTACTCAGAATTCACATTGCTATATGCTTTTTTATAAACTTCAGAAAGTTCCTCAACAGTGTCATTGCAATAAGGACAATTCAAAGAACCATTTAAATCATCTATATCTAAATTATGTTCGCATCCTTTACAGTAATAATCTTTTTTCATGTTATCTATTTTATTTTCATCTATCATTATATCACCTAGTAAATTAATTAAGTTAGTATTTATAAAAATTACTACTTTAAAGTTATCCTTTTATTACGCCTATAGGACGTAATTTTGCAACAATCTTTGCGATTCCTGCTTCATCACTTACTCTTACAACTTCGTCAATGTCTTTGTAAGCACCTGGTGCTTCTTCTGCAATTCCGCTTTTTGAAGCTGCTTTAACTAATATGTTTTTTTCGCTTAATTCTTTCTTGACTGTTTCACCCGAGTATTTTTTCTTTGCTGCGTATCTGCTCATAGTTCTTCCAGCACCGTGTGCTGTAGAACCAAAAGATTTTTCCATACCTTCATTCGTTCCAACCAAAACATAGCTTGCAGTTCCCATACTTCCAGGAATTATTACGGGCTGTCCTACATCTCTATATACTTCGGGCAATTCAGGATGTTCTTGGCCAAAAGCTCTTGTGGCTCCTTTTCTATGCAAATAAACTTTTTTCATTTCGCCTTCTATTTTATGAGTTTCTATTTTAGCTATGTTGTGAGCTACATCATATACAACATCCATACCTAATTCCTCAGAAGATTTTTCAAAAACTTTTTCATATGCTTGTCTCGACCAATGAAGAATCATTTGTCTATTGCACCATGCATAATTTGCCGCCGCACTCATCGATTTCAAATATTTTTCTGCGAGTTCAGTTCCCGCAGGAGCATAAACCAATTCCCTATCTGGTAACTTCTTAATTACTTCAGGAAATTTTTGTTCTATTTTTCTTATATAATCTGAACAAACCTGATGTCCTAATCCTCTGCTTCCAGTATGAATCATTAAAGTTGTTTTGCCTTCTTCAAGTCCAAAAACCTTAGCGACTTTTTCATTGTAAATTTTTTCAACATATTGAATTTCAAGAAAATGATTTCCAGAACCAAGGCTGCCTAATTGAGGCATCCCTCTTTTTTTTGCATTTGGACTTATGAACTCCGCACTTGCTAAATCAAGACATCCCTCAGACTCTAAATGTTTTAAATCATCTTTTTTACCATATCCATTTTCAACAGCCCATTTTGCTCCTTTTTCAAGAACTTTATCAAATTCTTTTTCAGAATGAATTCTTGTTTTTCCTTTGCTTCCAAGCCCGCTTGGAACATATTCGAAAAGTTTTTCTAAGAGTTCTTTTATTTTTTCAAACATTTCATCTTTGCTTATGTTTGTTCTAATTAATCTTACTCCACAATTTATATCATATCCAACTCCACCAGGAGAGATTCCTCCTTTTTCATAATCAAGTGCGGCTACCCCTCCTATTGGAAATCCATAACCTTGGTGTCCATCAGGGAGTGTAATTGCATATTTATATATTCCAGGAAGTGTTGCAACTCCTGCACACTGAGTAAGAGTTTTGTCTTGTTTAATTTTCTCAAGAAGTTTTTCAGAAGCGAAAATTCTTCCTGAAACATTCATATTTGGAATTGTTCCTATTGGTATTTCCCATTCATAATCATTTATTTTTTTCAAATTAACATTTACATTTTTCATAAAAATCACCTTTTTATCATATATCAACAAGTACCCTTACTTTAAATTTTTCCTTTTCTTTTTTTATTTTCATATTGTGGTAAGTTATTGCTTTCACATGTGTACCTTGTTCATGTTTTTTCGAATTGAATTTTTCTCCTTTTGCTTTTGCATTTAATGTCCATTTATTTTCTTTTTTTTCTATTTTTTCAACATGAACATTATGAAATATTAATCCTTCTGAATCTTGAAATACTAATATTTCTGAAAGGAAGTCAAATAATAAAGACTCCAAATCTTCAGACTCAACTT
>PWUQ01000019.1 GCA_003563585.1 Candidatus Parvarchaeota archaeon | reverse complement strand
TAAAATTGTTTGAAGTCTTCTCTCAAGAAGGTCTCTAATATCTAATGCCAATATATCTTCTATATGTGAATCTTCTTTAATTATTCCCAAAGCAGCGAGCTTCGATATAAGTTGTTGTTTTTCGAGTTCTGCTTGTTTATCTTTAAGAGGAATAAGTCTTCTTGCTTGTGCCCTAAAATTTCTTAATGTAGACTGAACTTTCCAAATTTCTTTTTTATTTTTATAACCGTATTTTTTTCTTAATTGAGATTCCTCTTTTATACGTTTCATCTGCCAAAGATGTTCTGGTCCCATGTATTTTTTTCTTAATTTTGACTTAACCATTTATATCACTTTTTCTTTTTCGGTGTGGAGGATTGTGCTTTTTTCTTTTGTGGTTGAAGTTTCTTTCTTACAACACCAACAGTTGACCCTCTTCTTCCTTTAACATTTGCACCTCTAGAGTGAGTCCTTTGTCCTCTAACCTTATAATTATAAGAATGTCTAATGCCTTTATATGTTTTCAAAGATTTTAATCTTCTTATATCCATTTTTTTAACAAGTTCTAAATCAGAAGCTAATATGTGCATATCTTTTCCAGACTTGATATCTTTTTGTCTGTTGCATAACCACGAAGGAATTCCAAATTTTTCAGGATTGTTTAAAACATCCTTTATTTTTTTTACTTGTTCTTCAGATAGTTCTGCAAATTTTATATTTTCTAAATTAAGTGATTTTCTAATTGCTTTAGCATAACTCCAGCTTACTCCTCGTATGGAAGTTAGAGCATGCTCTAATTTTTTGCTACCATCGATATCTGTTTCAGCTATACGAATTATTTTTTTAAATTCTTCTTTTTTAGTTTTTAATTTTTTATCTGACATTATTAAAACACCGAATTTATACTTTATAAAAGTAACTACTCAATATTAGACATTATTTTTAAACTTTACTCAACAAGAAAAATATCAGCCGAAGGCTAAATAAAGCCTTCAGCAGGTGAGGTGAGCTTAAATTTACCACTCTATTTCATAAATTTTTTCTGTTTTTGTGTTTACGAAAGCGTAATTCTTTGCTCCTGTTTTTCCAACAATTGGTGGTGTTTCTGGTGGTTTTTTCAAATTCTTAAAAAATTTGATTATTCCACCTCTTCCTAAATAAAGCAATATTATTACTACAAGGAACAATGAAACAAATGGTATATTATCAAGTGTAAACTCTCCAGCAGCTATGAATAAACCTGTTAATCCTGTTGGTGTTGGTACTACCGGTTCTTCTTCTGGTTCTTCTTCGATAGGTTCAAATTCCAATATTAAACTACATACTTCAAATGCTTGTTCAAACCTATTTCTATTCAGTAAATCTTCAGCTTCTTCGTATGTTCCAATCAGTTCAGTAACATTAAATTCTTCAGCTTCTAACTCATCAATGTACATAGATGCATTTTCACAAGTTGCAATTGCATTTTCTTCAAAAACATTCATAACAAATATTTCTAAATCTTCTGAAATTGAAACGGTTGCAGTTCTTAATTTAACTGTTGCATCATATTCTCCAGTCCTTATGAATTCAGGAGTTAAAATTAATTCTACTGTTTTTGATGTTTTTGCAGGTAGTCCAAAATAACTCTCTGAAAATTCATAACTATCGCCATTCAAATCTTCTAGTATTAATTCTATGTCTGGTAGATACTGATTTCCATGATTTTCAATATAGAGTTCTACTATTTCTGTTTCATTTGAATTCATATCTACTTGATATCTATCCAATTCCATTGAAACAATTACAGTTACAGATGGAGGTCTTGAAGGTGGAGGTGGTGTTGGTTTTTCCAAAATTTCAAAAATCCATTCTTCAGAAACTCCTGTGTTTTCTGTTTCATCATCACATATTACGTACCATCCATATGTTCCAACTCCTAATGAATTTACTTTCCAAGCAACTACAGTATTGTTTGTTACTTCTCCAAATTGTCTTAATACATCATTAATATATAATTCACAATACATTTCGTTGCTGAAATTATCAGTAGCTTTAAATTTAAATTCTATCAAATTCTCTCTAGTACTGGTTCCATCTGCTGGTAAAAGTAAAGTAACTTCTGGTGCTTCATCATCATAAGTTATGGTCCAATTTTCATCTGCAAATGCACAATTATCTAATTCGTTGCAAGCCATATAATTCCATTCAAAAACATCTTGATAACCAAGGATTATTGGAATACTTAATTCAACATGGTTTCCAACTATATCTTCAGTTACTTCAAATATCAAATCTCCTGTTGAATTCCACACATGTAATGTTGCATTTTTTAAGCCATGTGCATCTATGAACTCTGCAGTAAATTCAACATTTGGATTATTTGTAGATTTATTATCTTCAGGGTTAATCAAGTTTACAACTGGTATATCTTCCATTACATGAAGTGTTGCAGTGTCTGAGAAAGTATCGTAGTCTCCTGTAACAGTCCATGTTCCTGCTGTTTCAGAAGTGTAAACATTATCAGTCCAGCTTCCTCCAGCTCCTGCTTCTATTTCCCAGTCTGTTTGATTTGTTACGTCTTCTATTTCGTTTCCGAATTCATCGTAAACAATTGCAGTGTATTCTTGTGTTTCTCCTGCAATTATTGTTGAATCATCTG
>PWUQ01000091.1 GCA_003563585.1 Candidatus Parvarchaeota archaeon | reverse complement strand
TCACATTTCCATAATATGCTGTTTGAGGCCAATAAACAGAAGCAACAATACTCTCTAAATTTTGAGATGCTTCTATGATACCATCGCAATTTGAGTATGTGTTTGGAACAGAACTCAATGTAAATGCACCTGTAATCAAAACAATTACAAACGCAATCCATCCAAATTTTTTGAAATCCAATTTTTCAATGAAATAACTTGAAAAAATAATGATTACTGGAAACATAGGAAGAAAATATCTTATCTCTTTATGTGTATCGATTGTAATAAAAACAAAGAAGATTATGAAAGTGATTAAAAGAAGTTGAATCTTAGGATTTTTCAAATGTTTTAGTGAATAAAAAAACCCAAAAACCACAACTAAAAACGCAAAAGACATAGCGGCGGGAAGTTCAGTTAAATAATAAGCATGAGGCATAACCCCTTGCCCTTTCCATCTAATTCCTTCTCTTATTGAGTGCATAGGATCTCCAAAGATACTATGATTATATACAAACCAAGGAAGCACTATAATTGAAAAAAATATCAAAACAATTAAAACATTTTTTATTGTGAGTTTTTTTCTAAGAATTAGAAAAATAAAAATCACAAGGAGCATAATTCCAAGAATATATCTGCTCAGAAAAGAAAATCCTGCCATCGCTCCGCATAGATACAGAAACTTATAATCATTTTCAGATTTATCAAATTTCCATAAAAAGTAAACACAACCAAGCACAAATAAAGAACCCAAAATTTCTGTATAAACTTGAGGACTCCAAAATATATGAAGTGGAACAACTGCGAGAATCAGCGCAGATAAAATTCCAGCTTTCTCACCAAAAAATTCTCTTGCAACAAAATAAGTTACAATTATAGATAAAATAGAGATTAAAACCGAAAAAGTTACGTATGCTTTTGGAGACGCACCGAATAATGCTAAAGGTGAAATTAAAAAAGGTAGTAAAGGAGCCCTTAAAATTTCCCAAAACACTTGCTCTCCCATGAACCATCGCGCGTTCATTATATATACTGCCGCATCCCACATAATAATTTTAACTCTATTAATCAAAAAAATCCTACTCAGAAAAGCAAAAACTACGACAAAAAACCAATTTTTTTTAATTATTTCTTTTGCTTCCATTTTATCTCCAACAACTTAAAAAAAACAGTAAGACTATCTGAAATAGGATTCACTTTCGAATGTTCTGTGATATCCCAATCTACAGGAACTTCTTTTATTTTGTATTTATCTTTTGCCACATGTAAAAGTTCTATGTCAAACGAGTATCCACCAGAATCAACACCTTCAACAATATCTTCAAAAATATCCTTCTTGAATGCTTTAAAACCACACTGAGTGTCTTGAACATTTAAATTCAAAAGCAATTTTATTAAAAATCTTAATCCTCTAGAAACAATTTTTCTATGTGGTTTTTTTATCTTATCAACATCCCTCACACCTATCACTATATCATATTCACCAATTTTATTTGCCAAATTATTTATACTAACATCTTGAAAACCAAAATCCGCATCTGTAAAAATAACAATATTCCCTTGAACTATCTCTAATCCTTTTTTTATTGCATTTCCTTTACCTAATCTCTCGTCAAATTCTAAAACCTTAACATTGAGTTCTCTAGAAATTTCGGCAGTTTTATCTTGTCCATCGCAAACAACAATTATTTCATCAACATTTTCATTTTTTAGTTTTTCAATAGTTTTTTTTATACGTTTTTCTTCATTGTATGCAGGAATTATGACTGAAATTATTTTTTTATTTTTCATCTTTCAACACCCAATTTCATCAAAACATTTGTGGCGTAAGCGCCCTTTTTTAATATAAATTGAATCTTCAATAAATTACTTTTCTTTTTTAATATTTTAAAATCTTCAGGATACAACATAGATTCCCTATCCATTCCTTTGCTCGCAAGTTCTGGCATTCTGATTATTTCAAAATCTTCTAATTTAACATTTTCTTCGTCCAAAATTTTTTTAATTAAATCTCCACATTCTCCTTCCAAATTTGTTTTATATCCGACAAGTGGAATTTTTTCAGGAGGTTTTTCCATTTCAGAAAGAACCCTATTGAATACATAAGATTGAAAAGAATGCACAAACATCCTTCTCAGATTTTTGTGGAGTTTTCTAAAAGCATTTGCATAATCAGTCGGGTATTTCAAAAGATAATTCAATATTGCTGCTTCGGGACCCAATTTTTTTGGCCAATGTTTCAAAATTTTATCCCAATCTTCCCAGTTGTCTTTTGCAAATTCTCTTTCTTTTGTGTAACTGTCTCCTGTTTCAGTAATAAATATTTTTACCGCATCTTGAAAATGTCCCAAAATTATTTTTTTACCTATTTCTTTATTTACACATCTAAGCGTTCCAAATCTTTGAGGGCCGAAATAATTTTTTATTCCTGCTTCAAATAATTTTTCCGCATTTTTTACTTTATCAACATTTTTCGCATTCCTTATTGTTATTGTAAACCTATTGCCATACAAATCCCCAAGGGATATTCTTTTATTTGAATATTCAAAATTTTTCAAAAATAAATCCTTCAACTTTACTTTTTTCAAATCTTCAATTTTAACATTCCATACACTCATCCTTTGAGATGTTATAGCTTTCTTATCTTTTGTTCCCGCAAATCCGAATCTCTTTCTACTCACTCTTACTTGGTTGGATATTTTTGAAATTGCACGATGAACCGTCCAATTTTTTTTGACAAGAGTAAAATGAACATGTTCCCTTCTTTTGTTTGAAAAAAAATCTTTTATTTTTTCTTTTAATGAATAACCTATCTCACAAACTTTTTTGTCATCAAGAATTTCCTCGACTATAAAATCCTCTGGCTTTTCTTTTATTTTACCCTCAATTCCAAGCGTTGTGAAGTTTTTTATACCATAATTTTCCATGTATATTACAATGAAAGTAAAGGTTTTAAGGCTTGGGCATAGAAAAAAAAGAGACCTCAGACTTACAACACATGTGTGTTTGACAGCAAGAGCTTTAGGTGCAAACGAAGCAATTCTCTCTGGTGAAAAAGATAAATCTGTTATGGATTCTGTTAAAGATGTTTCAAAAAGATGGGGTGGAAAATTTAAAATTTCATATGAAAAAAATTGGAAAAAAACTTTGAAAAACTATGAAGTTGTTCATCTAACTATGTACGGTGAACCTGTACAAAATAAAATAAACGAGATAAGAAAGTCAAAAAAAGATAAATTGATTGTTGTGGGGAGCGAAAAAGTTCCCAAAGAAATTTACAATTTAGCAGATTATAATATTGCTGTTACAAATCAACCACATTCAGAAGTTGCAGCTCTTTCCATTTTTCTTCACGAATTATTCCAGGGTAAAGAATTAAAAAACAAATTCAAAAACGCGGAAATAAAAATAAAACCAAAAAAACAAGGAAAGAAAGTTATTAGAAGTGGAGATACTGAAAATATTTTTAAAAGAATTATTAAAAAATTTAATTGAAAAATATTATTCAATTCTTGAAATATTGCTGATATTTTGTTCTTTGCTAACTTCAAATTTGTAATCTGCAGCATTTTTCAACTCTTCTTCATGACTAACGATTATTATTTGTGGAATTGTTTTTATATTTTTCAAAGCTTCCGGGAGAGCTTTTATATCTTCTTTATCAAATCCAGTCGTAGGTTCATCAAGTATCAAAAGTTCACTTGGACGTATATCTGATATCTGTGCAGCTATATCTGCAAGAGCGAGTCTATAAGAGAGAGCTACACTCGTTTTTTCACCACCAGATAAACTACTTATAGGGACTTCTTCACCATCAGAAGAGAAAGCAACAGGTTCATAATCACTTTTAACATCTACGGTATACTCTTCTTCATATTTTCTAATCTCTTCAAACTTCTTTTGAAATTCTTGTCTAAAATCTTCCAAAAATCTTCTTCTTACAACTTCTCTTATGTTTCTTATGTCTTCCCTCATTCTTAGAAGCAAATCGATTGTAGAATTCAATTTTTTTATTTTTTCTTCTTTTTTACCAAATTCGATAATCTGTTTTTTCTTTGATTCGAGTTCGTTTTTTTTATCTTCCAACTCATCATTTCTTAACGAAATTTCTTTTGAAATCGATTCAATTTTAGATGTAATCTCTGTTTCACTCTGTTTTATTTCTTTTAATTTTGATTCAATACTCTCTAAATATTTATTATCAAATTTTATTTCTTTAGATTCTAAATCTTCGATTTCTTTTTTATTTTCTTCAAGTCTTTTTTCATATTCTTTCTGTTTTTCATTCATCAAGTTTAATTTATCACCCAACTTTTTTTGTTCATTAGCTAATTCTATTTTTGGATTTAATTCTGACACCCTTTCCCTACATTTTGATATTTTATTCTCCAAAACATCTTTTTTGTTATCAAATTCATCATTTAAATTTTCTAAATGATTTTCTGTAATTTCTTGCTTGCACACAGGACATTTTCCTTTTCCCAATCGTTTTATTTCTTTAAATTCAGAATCTAGTTCTATTTTTTCTTTTTCCAAAAGTTCAATTGTTTTTTCATTTTCTATTTTTTCTTCCTTCAGTTTTTCAAGTTCTGGAACATCACTTTTTATTTTTTCCTTGATTTCCTCAATCTCTTTTTTAGTATTAGCTAACTCATTATCTAACTTTTCTTTCTCGTCTTTCAAATTTGAAAGACTTCCTCTAAATTCATCATACTTTCTTCGCTTTTTCAATTCAACATCTCTTTCATTTTCAAGTTCAGAAATATTCTCTTTTATTTTTTTGACGTCATCCTTTTTATTTTTTAATTCATTATTTAATTCGTCGATAATATTTTTACTCATTTTTATTTTATCTTCTATCTCAACCTTTTCATTTTTAATTTTCTCAAAATTTTCTAAATTTCCTTTTATTTCTACAGCTTCCATTTTAAAATGAGATACAACATCTTTCATATTCTCCCAAGTCGTTTTATATTTTGAAAGTTGAAGAATTTTGTCTAAATACTCTTGCCTTTTTTCAGCACTCATTTCTATAAGAACTCTTATTTCATCCTGTTTAGTGTAACTTGTTATTTCGAATATTTCCTTAGCTTTGACTCCTTTAGGATAATTCAAAACCTCTAAAATTCTACTGTCTAAATCTCCAGCTCTTCCAATAATTGGAAGCAATTTTTCATTTTTTGTAATGCTCAATTCTGAGGAATCAACGCTTATCATTTTACCTGTTCGTTTTAACCCTCTTTTAATGTTGTATATATCTCCATCTTGTTCGAATTCCAACTCTACAAAACCCTTCTGCTTATTTCTTCTTAATATATCTTTATTTGAAAGATTTATATCAGAACCAAAAAGAGCGTATTCAATTCCAACAAGAACACTAGATTTTCCAGAACCAGTTCTTCCTGTAAAAACACTTATTCCTTCCTCTAATTCTATCAAACTTTCTTTGTGAGATCTAATATTTTTTAATTTAATTTTTTTTATTTTCAATCAAAACACCCTTAATTTGTTCTATCGCATTATCTTTAGCTGCTTCAGATTCTTTACCCGAGACATCTCCAAGAAGACTTATCATATCTCTAGCTAGTTTTATTTCATTCTTTTCGTATTTTTGATTTTCAAGATATTCCCTTTCTATTTCTTTTGGGGTTTTTTTATCTCTTCCCACAGAGGGCTTTCCCGGATTTTCTAAATTTCCAATATATATCCTAGTTGTTAAAAAACCTTTATCTCTAGTCCAATTTAAAATTTTATTTCTATCTATTTCAGCCTTGGTTCCCTTTGTTAATATACCTTTGAGTTTTATTATTAATACAGCATTTGGAATTGCTTCCCCTATTTCGTTGATACATTTGTCTGCAACATCCTTGGCATCCAATCCATCACAATCTATTTCTTTAACAATATGTTTTCTTGTTTTTAGTTTTATTTTTTCAACAGCATTTGTTTCTGTATCGACAACACAAAAAAATTTAGCTTCATCTTTTTCGATTTCTCTTAAATCATTATATTCAGTAGAACCAGGATAAACGATAATACCTTTATCATAATTAGTTTTGAAAAAACCATGCCAATGTCCTCCAGCATAGTAGTCGAAATTTTTTGGGAGTAAAGATGTAGGTATATCCGAAAATTTTTCATTAACATCAGAAACTATATGATGAAATGCGAATATTCTGTAATCTCCTTTTTCTGAAGGTTTCAATCTTTTATAGATTTCTTCAATATTGGAACGTTTTCCTAAAACACCACATAAAAAAATACCTTCGAATAATTCTCCATCAAGAATTATTTTATTTTCCTCATTTCTATAATATTTTTTTTCTGAAAGATTTTTTATTAAATTAAGTTCGTGAAGTAAAGTAACCACAGTTTCTCCGACGCCAACATCATGAGAACCGGGAACTAAAAAGACAGGTATTTTTTTTCTTTTTAATCTTTCGAGTTGCTTTACCGTAAATACAAGTGTCTTTATTGACGGACGAGCCTTATCAAATAAATCTCCTGTATGAAGAATAAAATTGATTTTATTTTCGATAGCATAATCGATAACTTGTTTAAAAGAATTAAAATAATCCTTTTTACGTTCATCCAAATTACCATCCTTTCTACCTAAATGTGTGTCAGTTAAATGTATAAATTTCATAGTATTCTCCTTTTTTCACTCTGATTAACTTTTGTGTTAATTATAAATTTTTTTGTTTTAAAATCAAAAGTGTTTTATATTAAGATGATATAATTTAGAATATGTCATTTGTGCTCGCAGTAATTGTTGGACTTGGAATACTATTTTTTCTTAAGGAGTTAATATTAATAGGCCCTCTTGTTGCCGGTTTCATATCAGGAGTCATATCCAAAAGTGCCATAATAGGTGTTTTCGCAGGATTATCTATCTCTTTGTTGGGTGCGTTGCTTTTTTATAGGACTCCACTTGGTGCATTAGAATTCTTCGGTAACACAAGTATTACAGGATTTGCTATATATGGAGACATAGAACCTATTGGCATTGCCAAAACTATATTTGGAATAACGGGTGTTGCTGCAGCAACAGCAGCTGGTTTCATAGGCGGATTAATATCTAAATAAAAAGATAGAAATATTTATATATTACAAATAAGTAATAATTATATTACATAATAGTAATAGTGATAAAATGAAAAATAAATTTAAAATATTAAAATTTTTTTCTGAAAATAAAAATAAAGAATTTAGTATAAAAAAAGTTTCCGAGATTACTAACTCAAATTATAAAATAGTTTACGAAACTATAAAATTTCTTGAAAGTAAAAAATTAATAAAATTTAGAAAAAAAGGAAATTCTAAATTATGTACTTTTAATTATAAATACGCTAGTGAAACTGCAAAAGTTGAAAGTATAAGGAAAAAAGAATTATTTAAGAATAAAGATATAAAATTAATTTTTAAAAGAATAAAAGAGATAACGTATCCTTTTTATTGCCTTATTATTTTTGGTTCGTATGCAAATAAAACATACAAAAAGAATTCGGATATAGACATCTGTTTGATATGTGATGATAAAGATACAATTGACAAAATAACTAATATTTTAGATATTACATCTATAGACATACATTTACAAAAATTTACAACTAATGAATTTTTATCAATGATTGAATTGAGAAAATCAAATATAGGTAATGAAATAGTAAATAATAATATTGTACTTCATGGATTAGAAAATTTTTATGAGTTGGTAAATTATGTTAGATGAAAGAAAAATAAAAATTTCTAAAAGAAATGTTAAAAATTATCTATCAGAAGGTTTCATAAAGAAAACCAAATTCAAAAAAATTATTTTTGATACATATATGGATAACCATAGAGAATCACTTCTTTTAGCAAATAAAATTTTTAAAAGTAACATGTCAAATCTATGGGTCGTAGTGATCAGTTATTATTCTATGTTCTATATTGCAAATGCAATTTTATATAAATTAGGTTATAAAATAGGTTCCAAAATTTCACATAAAGTGACTTTTGACGCATTAGTTGTTTTTGTAAAAAATAAATTAAAAAATAATTTTATAGAAGAGTATAAATTAATGAGTGAAGAAGCTCTCATTCTTTCAGAAAATACAATTCAAGATTATGAATTTGAAAGAAAAAAACGTTCTGTTTTTCAATATGAATCAACTGAGAAATTAAAAAGAGCTAAAGCGAAGACTTCTTTAGAAAGAGCTAAAAGATTTAGTAAAGAAATAGAAAAATTAATAGAAAACATTTGAATTATTCTATAGAAAGAGTTATTTTTTTGTTAGAGTTTTCTACCTTAAAATTTTTTAACACATTTTCAAATAAAAATATTTTTACAGGCATTGGAAAATCAATGAAAGGAGAAGTTATTATAGCCTCTCCTTTATCTAGCATCTGTATTTCAATATTTTCATCTCCTATGTTTTGTGCAGCAGAATTTATAACAGCATTTCTATCTGCTGGGGCTGGAAGTCCTAATATGACTTTTGTGTTCATTTGAGATAATATCTCCCCTGAAATAAGAGAAGGCATTTGGGTTATTGCACACAAACCGACCTTGAATTTTCTTCCTTCTCTAGCTATTCTTTCGAAAATATTTTTACCTTCAGAAAGAACTTCAGAACCAATAACTCTAGGAGCTTCTTCAAATACAACTAATACTTCAGGCATTTTAGAAAATACCTCGGGATTTTTTTGTTTTGCAATTCTATATTTTCTAAAAACTCTATTTAATATCGAAGATGCAACAAGTTTTTCCGTTTCATCTCCTATCATAGAAGTATCCACTATAACTATTTTTCTTTCATTAACAGCATTTTTAACCTTCTTATAGACGGAAACCCCAACACTTTCTTCTATAGAAAAAACAAGTCCCTTGTTTCCTTCGAGTTCTAGTGCGTGCTGAATTTTTCTTTTCAATGTAGCGAAAGTGGCTCTGTGTATTTTTTCTCCAAATATTTTCATAAAATTTTCAATACTTTCTGTTAAAATTTTTTTAATCCATTCATTTTTACACTCTCTAAAAATTAACATCATAGCTTCTTTTTGAGCACTACTTAAATTTACTATACCAAAAAAATCATCGGGTTCCAATTCAGATGTAGGTATGGCAAGCTTTTCCGCACCAGGTATTTTTTCATATCTTGGTGAAAAATAAATAACATTGTCCTTTAAAGGGTGGTCTCTCAGACCCTTTTCCCCAGAACCACCATAATATTCATTATGTGGGTCAAAAACAACCGAAGCATAATTATCAAGTTTTAATACACCACTTAAAAAAACCTTCGAAAAATTACTTTTGCCTTTACCAGTAGCTGCAACAACGAGCATGTGATGCGAAATCAATTTCTCCGCAGGAAGTGCAAGTGTTATTCCTTTAAAAGATTCAGTCCCAAGCCTTAGATTTCCTATTTCAATTTCTCCTTCTTTGTTTATAAAATCAAATTCTTCCTCATTTATCTTTTTAACATCCATAAAATAGTTAGGTAAAGAACGAGCAGGAAATAATTTACCAGCTCTCTTTACCTTCAAAATTTTTGCCTCACACATTTTGTAAAATCTATCATCAGAATCAAAAAGATTGTAATCTGTATTATGTTCTAAATTCTGTCCAGCTATATCTTCTACAAATTGAGTAGATATGAGTGAAGAAATTCCTATATTGATTATTTTCAAAAAGAATTTTTCTTTTGCCTTCGTATCCTCACAGACTACAATATCTCCCACATCCACAGAAGCACCAGATTTTAAACGTATCAATATTTTTTCTCCAACACTTCCACCAATTATTTTACCAACAATCATTTTCAATCACCTATACATCCTTTTATCTAGAAGTTCATGCATTATAGCAGCATCCTCATCACTAATTAAAAACTTCCCAAATTTATTATTTTTTAATTTTCTGTTCTCAGATTTTTTTTCATCATTTCTAATTCTTGCAATTTTATCAACTCGTAATAACGGGTAAGGATATCCGATTATTTCGGGGTCTCTAGAATAATAAGCCACCACACCCAATAAATATTCCAACTTGTCTACATTCTTCACATTTACTTTATAACAAAATCTACCCTTTTCATGAAATTTAACAATGTAATCATTTTCAGAAATCTTATACATCCATTTTTTATTATTTATCTTCTCTTTACTTAAATCATTTAAATAACTTAACAAAGGTCTTCCACTTTTTGAACGAAGCCTACTTGTTTTGCAAACAGATATTATATTACTATCATCTTTTATTTTTTCAAAGAAACCATCT
>PWUQ01000086.1 GCA_003563585.1 Candidatus Parvarchaeota archaeon | reverse complement strand
TAATTTTCTTCATCTTCGTCAAATTTCATAATAAAACCTCCTTTTTTTTGAAAAGATAAAAAAATAAAAAACAAATCTAAATGGGCTTTTAAAAATTAAGCGTCCCTATTTTTTCTTTTTTGCAGCTTTCTTTTTAGCCAAATAGGTCACCTCCAGAAGTTATGAGTATGAATTTAGTTCACCTTTTTTTTTATTTTATTTATCGAATATCAGAAGCCGTTTAAGTATTTAAATATATGTAATTCACTAGAATTACTGGAAATTACCTCATAAAGCTTAAAAAGCGAAATCCTATTCTTAACTATATGAAACTTTTATTTCCCTTTGATAATATAAGGAAAAGTCAATTAGATTTAATCGATGATGTGAAAAAAGCAATAAAATCTAAAAAACACATTATTGCTCACGCGCCAACAGGCATTGGAAAAACAGCTGCAACAGTTTCTGCCGCTCTTACTTATGCAATCGAAAATGACAAAGATGTATTTTTTTTAACTTCAAAGCATACGCAACATCATATTGTTATTGAAACACTTAAAAAAATAAAAAATAATTTTAATGTTGATATAATATCTGCAGATTTTATTGGCAAAAAATGGATGTGTCCTATTTCAGATATAAAAAATTTACATAGCAGAGATTTTAGTGAGTATTGTCATGATATACGAAAGGACGACAGGTGCAAATTTTATAAGAAAATAAAAAATAAAACTAAATTGACAAAAGAAGCAGAAAATTTTTTAGAAAAGCTTAAAGAAATATCGCCATCTCATGTTGAAAATTTAATTAAACATTCTACTAGTGAAAATTTTTGCCCATATTATATTTCTTCAGAATTAGCAAAAAATTCAAGAATAATAATTGCCGACTATTATCATCTATTTCATCCTTCTGTAAGAAAAGCTTTTTTACTTAGAATAGAAAAAGATATAGAGAATAGTATATTAATTGTGGATGAAGCCCAAAATTTACCCAACAGAATAAGAAACGTACTTTCTTCTAAAATCTCAACATTTTCTCTAAAGGCTGCTATAAGAGAAGCAGATCGTTTTGATTATCTTGAGATTGGAGATGAGATAAATATTATACTCGATATTTTAAATAACTTAAAATTTCAATTTATTGATGGAAATAAAGAGATATATATCGACAAAGAAGATTTTATAAAAACTATAAATGAAAAAATAAGAGATTATAATGAATTGGTGGGAGATTTACTGTTGATAGGAGAAAAAATAAGAACTGAAAACAAAAGAAGTTTTGTAGGTAGCATTGGTTCTTTTCTTGAAGACTGGATAAATTCTGATGAAGGATATTCAAGAATTTTTAAGATTACTAATTGGAAAGGAAATGAACAATTGGAACTAAATATTTCTTGTCTAGACCCTAGTGTATCTACAAAAGAAATTTTTGATTTATGCCATTCATCAATTTTGATGAGTGGAACTTTAACACCAACCCGTATGTACAGAGATATATTTGGAATGGATGAAAAAAGAACTATGTGTAAGGAATATAAGAATCCATTTTTAAAATCTAATAAATTATCCTTAATTGTTCCAGATACAACAACTAAGTATACGAGGAGAAAAGAAGAAGAATTCAAAAAAATGGCTACTTGGTGCGAATCAATATCAAACTCCATAACTGGAAATGTCGCTATATTTTTTCCATCATATTACTTGAGAGATCAAGTTACAAATTACTTTGAAAGAAAAATCAATAAGAAGATATTCATTGAAGAAAGGGGCATGAACAAAAAAGAAAAAGCAGAATTCCTTGAAAAGTTCAAAAATTATTCTGATAAAGGAGCAGTTTTTTCGGGTGTGGTAAGTGGAAATTTTTCAGAAGGTATTGACTTACCCGGGAAATTTTTGAATGGAGCGATTGTGGTAGGCATTCCTCTTGAAAAACCAGATTTGGTGACTAAAGCGTTAATAGATTATTATGATAGATTATTTGGGGAAGGATGGAATTATGGTTATGTTTATCCTGCAATGAATAAGGTTATTCAGGCTTGCGGTAGAGTTATACGTTCTGAAACAGATAGAGGTGTAATTGTTCTTTTGGATGAGAGATTCACATGGAAAAATTATTTTAAATGTCTTCCAACTGATTGGAATTTGATAGTTACAAAAGAGCCGGTTCGTAGAATAAAAGATTTTTTTAAATCTTAAATTTTTTGAAGTCTTCCGCTAAATATGTTTTTTGAAATATCTTTCTTGCTTTCTTTTTGAAATTTTCTAAGTCTTTGTTCCTCTGAGAAAAATGGGTTAAAATCAATTTTTTCACATCTGCATTTTTTGCTATTTTTGCAGCCTGTGAAAATGTCATATGTTTGCATTCAATAGCTTTCTTTTTCAAATTATCTGAAAAAGTTGCTTCTGATATAAGCAAATCTGAAAATTTTGCAAACTTTTCAATTTCTTTAAAATATGCAGTATCTGTTATGTAAGTTATTTTTTTATCAGGTGTTTTGTATGTAGCTTTTTCTGGACAAATTTTTTTACCCTTGTAATTTATTTTTTTACCCTTTTGCAATTTACCTAATAAAGGATGTTTCATAAGCCCAAACTTTTTGGTGTATTTTAAATTTATTTTCCTAATTCCCTTTTTAACATATGCCTAATTTATACAAGGTGTAGAATGCT
>PWUQ01000082.1 GCA_003563585.1 Candidatus Parvarchaeota archaeon | reverse complement strand
TTTTCTCAGTAAAGAAGCTGCACGAATGTACCAAAAGTCTGACTGTTCAGGAGGTCTTTCTCTTGAACCGCCTGTTTTTGCAAACAGCATCCATTCTGGAGACTGGAGTGCATCGTTCTTCTTTAGCTCTTCTTTTGCTTTGTTTATCAGCTTATCAGCTGGTATGTCATATGGTGTTGCCATGTCTTTTCTTTTTGGATTAAGTAGTTTATAAGGGTTTGGAATTAAAGCATAGATGATAGATGTTAGATTATAGACAATAGATATGCGTAGTTGTAGCTTTTTTTCAATTGTCCGTTATAAATAATAACAAAGTTTTATATATATGAATCTCATTTATGGATATTATAAAAATGACAACAAAACGAGTAAAAACAGGAATTCAAGGATTGGATAAGCTTATGCAAGGCGGATATCCAGAAAAATCAGTTATTCTTATTTCAGGCGGACCTGGTACGGCAAAGACAACCTTTGCTTTGCAATATATCTATCAAGGTGCAAAAAACAATGAACCAGGAGTCTATGTTTCATTCGAGCAAGAGCCGGAGCAACTTAAAGAAACAATGAAAGATTTTGAAATGGATTTGAGTAAACTAGAAAAAGAAAAGAAAATAGCTCTTTTAAGAATAAAAAACGCAAATGATATAACAGATGTTTTGGAATTAATTGAAAAAAACGTGAAAAAGCTCAACGCTAAAAGGCTTGTCATTGATTCCTTGTCATCCGTGGAAATTTTTGCGTCAACTTTTAGATCGATGATTAAAGATTTACCAACAGGATTGGTTGAAAAACGATATGGATTTTACCCCCCAACAAAAACTATCATAAGAAGATTAATGTATAAAATGATGGATTATTTTAAAGAATTAGGAGTAACAACATTATTAATTTCAGAATCACAAAATAGTGAATATTCTAGATATGGAATTGCTGAATTTGTAACAGATGGTTTGATAAATATGCAATATTTGGGAATTGGATCTAAAAATTTCAGAAGTATGAAAATAATAAAAATGAGACAAACGAAACACGAAGAAGACTTTATACCTTTTGAAATAGGCAAACAGGGCGTAGGCGTAAGAAAAATAGAAAAATTTAAGGCATAAAATATAAAAAATGTTTAAAACCATATTAGATTTATTAGCACATAAACAAATTAAGTTTGAAGAAGGCCAGATAAAATTACTTGAACAAAATGTAGTTATATTTCCTTTTGAAAACCTATTGAGCATTCAAAAACTACTTGAAAAAAAACATGGCTCATATGGCCTTTATTTAACTTCAAAAGACCTAGGAAAAAAATGGATTAAAAACTTATTTGACACTTACAATATGGATACAATTGAAGAACAGGCAAGATGGGGCGAAAATGTATTTACTTTAGCAGGAATGGGAAAAATGAAAGTTCTGAACTGGGATAGCAAAAAAACCACAATGCGATATAGATCCTATGACAGCGTAACTGCACAACAATATGGTTCCGTTGGTCGACCTGTGTGCCACATACCCAGAGGATGGTTCGCTGGGGCATCTTGCGTGTTTTTTAACAAAGATGTAGATGCAGTGGAAGAAAAATGTTTAGCCAAGGGCGATGAATACTGCGAATTCATAATAAAACCAAAAAAGAATTTTGATTTCAAAAATAGATTAGTAAAAACACAATTAAAAAAATAAACTATTCCAATTCCCAATATCTATTTCTTTTCAAAAAAGAACCATAAACATGTGAATATTTATCTGCAACTTTATTAATATCTACGCTTTTAATTTTATCACTATATGAAAGAAGTTCTTCAGACAACAATTTAATTTCATTTTTAAAATCAGATTCTAATTTTTTTAATGAGTCTTCTTTTATTTCCCCATCTTTTTTGATAAAGCCCTTTCGTTTAGCAAGGGAAATTATAGGACTCGAATAGTCTTTCTCTTTAATTTCTTTTGGATATGTATTCAACATATTCCCTAAATGGGAAATTCTTTGAGCAAGGTAAAATACTTCTCGGATATTACCTAAGTCTTTCATATCAAAATCAGGAGAACACATTAAATCCATGTCACAGTGTAAAACAACCATACATCCATTGGGTAAATAGATTTTATTTTCAAAAGAATTATCTAAATGAGTTTCATTTACAAGAAAACTATATTCCATTGAAGACATAACTTGGCGCAAGTCAAAATAAAAAATCCGTTTAAATTCGTTAAAACGGGGGTACTCCCTAATGGATTCAATACAACTTTTCCATATTTTACGACCTACTTCAACATACTCGTTTTCATATCTTTTGTTGTAATTCCACGGAATTTGAATAAATTGTTCAAGAAGTACTTCATCTCTTGCTTTATAATGATCTGCTAAATCATCCACCAAAACATCAAAAATTGTTAATTTCGTTTTATCTGTTCTTAAAGCCTCTTTAAATGCAGAATCTATGGAAGGCAAATAAAGTTTAGAATAAACATCATATAGCCAATTAAATAAGAATTCGGAATTCCTAATTCCTACTGATTTATATAATTCTATTGCTTTTTTAATGTCCATGATTTACCTATTAGGTTAATATCTAATAATTATATATAAAAACCCTCCGATTCCTTGTTCTTTAGATAATATAAATTATTACCATTACTCAAATGGATAACCAGTTACATGCACCTCACAGTAACCACAACCATC
>PWUQ01000072.1 GCA_003563585.1 Candidatus Parvarchaeota archaeon | reverse complement strand
TTTAGGGCTAAATTAAGTAAAAAACCAATTATATCTACAGAACTCATATTTTCTCCGTTTAGTAAGGTACCAATTTGTTTGTAGGATTTATTCTTATTGCTTTATTATTGATAGGTAATTTTTGAGAACAACATAACTTGGCTTTATTACAATAATATTTTCATATTAACGCTGCTCAACTTCAATATAGTCTGCTGTAATAAAATGTTCTTTTCCGTTACGATCTACAAATCTTATCGAATTTTCCGTGTAGCTTATAATTTCTATTGCCTGAAAATAATCAATTTTTGTATTTCGAGTTATAACTTCATTTTCTAGTACTGTTTTTGTAATATCATGTAGGTCTGGTAATCCAGAAAGGGTTAAATTAACTACTTCCCAATCTACAATATAAACTTTTATAAAATAATTTTTATGCTCTGTCTCAATTTCTTGGGAACAGCTAGTTGAGAAAAATAACAGAAGTATCAATATTGAAACTATGGTAGGTATAAATTTTTTCTTCATATCTACCCAACCTATTAGATAATAAGATTACTTCTGTTTTATATCTTATCATACCAATAAAAAATTTTATAATGATGATTTAAAAAATAATTAAGTCTGATAATAAAATCTTCATTAGTTAATTATACTTGAAAAGATATATCCTAAAATCCATAAATGTTAGTACTTGTCTTGTTTTTTGCGATTAAGAAAAAAAATAATTCAATATTTTTGGTTTAAATTACTAATATGTTAGAATAATTTTAATTTTTATTACTGCTATATAATAAATTTATTTTTAGGAAAAAATATGTACTCGAAAAACAAAATTTTGGTCGATAACTTCTGGATAATGGGAGCTAATGAAATATAAACTGATTTACTTTTTTTCCTTTAATTCAAAAGCTAAATTGAAGAGATGCGTTGTATGGGAGAGACAGAAAATAAAATAGAATTAGTTCAGGCAATTAAAGAAATGAGCACCTTTATCAATAAACTATGTGGTCATTCTTTAGAACAGATCGGAGGAATGGCCGGAGATTATCTTGGATATTTAAGATTAAAAAGATTAATACAAATAAAAAACAGAGTTGAATTTGTGCTTAATGAAAATGATATAGAACCATCAAAAATTGATTTAAAAATACTTATTCCTGCTTTAAATTACTCATCACTAGAAGATAATGAAAAAATGCAAGAAAAATGGGCAGCTCTCTTGGCAAATTCTTCAAATTTCGAAAGATCGAAAGGTATAAAACCAATTTTTGTAGAAATTTTAAACCAGCTAACACCAAAAGAAGTAAGTATTTTAGATTGTATATATGAAAAAGCCTGCAAAGAGTTTTCACCTGGACATAGGGTCAATAGTTATAAGATAGGGTTTTATGATTTACGAAATGAATTTAATTTAAATAATGAAGATTATAATATAATAGTTAATAATCTCTCCAGATTAAGTATTCTTGAAACCTATAAATTGTCTGGTAAAAATGTAATAAAGCTTACTCATTTAGGATTTGCCTTCATAAAGTCTTGTAGATTCAATTAAAGTAGTTTAATTTCTAGAATGTTATGATATATTAAAAAATAAAAATAATTCAATTACTCTGAGAAAGGGAAGGGAAATGAAGATAGACAAAAATCAAGAGTTCGATATTCCATGTTTGGAATGCGGATATGAAAAAATATATGGTTAATTTCTGTTGCCACTTTGCTCCTAAAACTTATAATTAATTCTGCAGGGGTAAGAATATTTACTCTTTCCTATTCTGGCTGACACGGGTTACGGCAGACCGTCAATCGGTCAGAACAGGAGGTGTTAAGTATGCCAAAACAAATTGTTGCAAGGACTGGCAGGATTGTTCGGACTTCCGGACAATACAAGCCATCCGGCGGAAAAACTGAATTTACTTTCGTCGAAGGTAAAAAAGTCCCGCCCAACAAACATGGCAAGCTACAGAAGTTTGTTTTAGTCGACAGGACTAAACACAAATAACTGCAATTTTCTTACCCCTGCATTTTCAAAGAACAAAATCTCAAACCCTTTATTTAAAATCTGATTATCCAACTTCCCTTTCCTCCCTCTCCAGGGCCATCTGCTCTGCCTTCCTTACAGCCCAGTCCCGGATGATCTCTTCAAGCTTCTCTTTTCTTCCTGCTTTATTTTTCCTTTTGGGAAATCATTGCCTTCTTTAGTGTTTTTTAGTTCCCTTTAGCTTTTAAATATTTTTTTAGTTCTCTCATGTTTACCTCACTAACACTTATATTAGTGTAATTGGTAATTACGCAAGTGTCAAGTTTTTTTGCCAAATTTTAAAAGATTGGAGTATAATTACTTAAGTTTACTATTACTTCTATGAGTATGGATACTGAATACACAAATAAAGATTTTGGGGATGCATTAAAAGAATTAAAAGAAAGAAAAAGTTTATCTTTTATGCAAATCTCTCTGAAATGTGGTTTATCTGATAGCTATTTGGTTCAAATAGTAAACAAGAAAAATTTACCTCCCAAAGACAAAAACATTGAAAAAATAGCAAAAGCCCTGGGGGTAAAACCTGAATACTTCAAAGAATGGAGAAACCGTAGGCTTGCTAAAAAGCTTGATACATTAAATTTTCATAAGGACAATTATGATGTCCCCCTCTCCGATCAAGAGGCTGAGTATCTTAAAAAGATTGTAGAAGAGCATTTTA
>PWUQ01000100.1 GCA_003563585.1 Candidatus Parvarchaeota archaeon | reverse complement strand
TAAATAAAAATGGCATTTTATAAAATGGGGTGATTAAAATTTATCTTTGTTCAATATGTAAGAAAGAAAGTACAACAGAAGATTGGAATAAAAGATCAATGCGAAAATTTGGCTTAGAAAATTTTGGAAAAATAGAAACAGAAAAAGATGAATGTATTTATATTTGTCCAAAATGCGAGGACGAGGTTAACGGGAATACTATTGAATGGGTTTAATAAAACTAACGTTTTATGGAGTGGGGTGATGATCTTATTCTGAGCTTTCAAAATGAGATGGCAAAAAAATATAAATATAAAAAACTTGATGAAAAATTATCACAAAAAGTCAGACAAAAATATATAGATGACTTGCCTCGAATTTACAAATTAGATGGAGATAAGAGTTATCCATTATATACTTTGCAAAATACAAAAATATCTACTGGATATAACAGAATTGTAGTGGGAGATTATGGGGCATATTTTGAATTTGATAAAAATCAAATAATAAGAGAAAATATTAAAGTGAAAAATGGACAAGAATATAGATACAAAAATTTAAAATATAAAGACAGGGTAAAATATATTTGGTTAACCGCAAAAGATACAACTGATATTAAAATTTACCATCAAAAGAAAATAGTTAATTATGCCGATTATAAACCAGAAATGTTTTATGTGTCGCCATATGAAACAATAATATTACCATTTAAAATGACAAAAGTAGTGCATTGTAAAAAAGATCCATATGATGTTTATATCGGTAGACCCTCTAAATGGGGAAATCCATTTAGTTATAATCCAAACACAATAGCAAAATATAAAGTTAAGAATAGAGAAGAATCTATACAGGCGTATGAGAAATGGATTAAAACACAGCCACAATTAATGAAAGATTTACACGAATTAAAGGGGAAAGTTTTAGGATGTTGGTGTAAACCATTGCTTTGTCATGGAGATGTTTTATTAAAATTGGCGAATGAAATTTAAAAAAAGATTTAATAAAAACTAAGTTTTATAAAGGGGATAAATTTTATGTTTGATTTTGAATATGATGGTAAATCTGGCTATATTGTATTACATGGCTTTAAAATGAGCATTAATGAGTTTATAGAAATATCTAAAAATCGTGGATATAAGGTTAAAGAACATGTAGAAATAGTTGCAGTGAAATGTGATAAGTGTAATGAGGGTCTTATAGACAAAAAAGTAATGACCACTTTAATCACTTTAATTGATGGGCATGGAGCACAGTTGTGCTTTCGGCAAGAGATGGATGAAGAATAAAAAATTAAATGAAGAGGTGTTTAAATGGACATTTCAATAGTTAAAAAATATTGTGGTTTTTATAGAAAAGAAATTTATATAGACCATCCTGGTATTGAATTTTGTGATATGCGTCATGATAAAAAACCACTTAAGTATCCAAATTTTTTTCCCAATTATGGGCGTTGTGAATATAATCATTGCCCTATGATTAAAACGTTTAATCTAATAAAAACTTAATTTTATAGAAATAAATTTAACCAGAAAGTTAATTAAAACATTAACTATCTAAACAAATAAGGAACTAAATTAAAAGGAGTGCAAAATAATGTGGGAATAAAAGATTTAACTATTAATGATATTGATTTCTGGGGAGAAAATAAATTATGCAATGGGGGCATAAGAATATATTGGTCGGCAGATATTGGGTTTGGGACACTGGATATTGTAAAAGATAATGAGAATAATATCTTAGGACATACTGAACGAATGTGTGATAATGATGATAAAAAATTTATTGAATTAATTTTTAATGAGATTATAAAAAACATAAATGTGATTGACTAAAGTACAAAATTGCAAATTTGAGAATAAACATGAAATAAGGATCATAAAACCATTGTGTTATTTCAAGTTAGATTTTAAGGGGGATTATGGTGTATATTTATGAAAGTCATATGGGTTGGTATTATTGGTTAGAAGAAGAGGCACAAAACACATACTGTGATAGTTGTGGCGATAGTGATTTTCTCTTAGGATATGCCAATAATGCAAAAGAAACTGTAAATTTAATAAAAACTAAATCGCATTTTGCTGACAGATATTATGTTAAAGATATTAAGAGGTTTGCGAAGTCCATACCTTATCATCCTGACCCGTAGCTCAATGGTAGAGCAATCGGCTGTTAACCGATGGGTTGCAGGTTCGAGTCCTGCCGGGTCAGCCAAATCTTATAGAAAGGAGGAATTATTTTGGCATATTGGTGTCATCTTTGTAAAAGAATGGTAGACAGCGAAAATCATTATTGTGATATGCGGTTAGGCGATAGTAAAGATAAAACAAAAAAAATAAAAGGATTGGCTACTTTTATTCGCCTTACATTAACTGTGATATTGCTTGTTTTTGTTTGGATGAACGCACATTGGTCAGTATCATTAATATTAACATTAATTGCAACAAACTTAGAATTACAAGAAATTGCGAAAAATGATAAAAACGAATTAAAAAAAATTAATTAAATAAAAGCATAATTTTATGAAGGAAAATACGAGTGAAAGGAGTGGATTGAATGAGCAGGAAATTAGATATGGCGATAGCAGGTAGAGAGGGGGTTGCTGTCGTGAACACGGTTATCCATGGCGACTGCTTAGAAGTTATGCCGTCTATTCCCGACAAGAGCATAGATATGATCCTTTGCGATCTACCGTATGGGACAACTGCTTGCAAGTGGGACACG
>PWUQ01000057.1 GCA_003563585.1 Candidatus Parvarchaeota archaeon | reverse complement strand
GGTCTTATCCTAGATATACAATATGCGAGAATGGTTGTGATACATCTTTTAATGCCGGAAATTTGATAAATTTAACCACATCAAGATTCCCTAATAATTTAACTTTAAAAGAAACATGGTGCGTGACTGATTGAGGTTTAAAATGAAAAACAAAACAATAATTTTAATTGCACTCACAATTTTCCTAGGACTTTTTATTTTCGATGCTTCATTTGCTCAATGCCCTCCAGACGAATGGGATGGATGTTTGGTTGGTCATTGTTGTAGCAGTTGTGGTGGTTGGGGAATAACTTCCAACTCTTGTTCATCAACCCATGCCCCAGCTTGGGGGAGGGTTGTATGGTGTTCTGCTTCGTGTTGCTGGGGTTGTAGTTCCATTCGTGTCGTTTATACTCGAGAGTGTTGTGAAAGATATTGTCGAGAAGGGGGTTGGTGGGCAAGCCATGGATGTACTGATACTGAAATATGGGAATCTGGAAGAAATTATGGAAATGACTTTTATGGATGGTTAAGTCCTCCTGATGAAACTGAAGAAGAAATATTTATCGCCCATGTAACAGATGATAATAGATGTTATTGTTGGGGAGATAAATTAGCAGATGGAGAAGATTGCATGTATAGTAATTATCATGAAAATTCTCATGCATCCTGCGAATCAGGATATTGTTGGGAAGGTAATTATGTGTGTTGTGAATCGGAGCATCCACCAGGTGCCGATAGAGATGAACCCTGCGATGAAACAGGAGACGGAATTGCTTGCGGATACTGGAGTTGTGCAACGGGAGAATGGAAATGTGAGGATGATGTATATGAGCAAACATATTCAGAAGGAACATTCACTTCAGAATTCATTGATAGTATAAGAGAAGTAACTTGGACAAGAATACAAATTTCTGGAACTGGAATAAACACAGACAAAACACATACGGGAATAGAGTATAGACGCAATGTAGGTGCTGGATGGAGTGAATTGAAGTACACAAATACCTTAACTCCTAATCTGCCAGGAAGCAGAATTCAAATAAGACTAACTCTTGAAACGGATGGATTGGTTGATACTCCAAAAGTAAGCACCGTAACAATAACATCAACCCCTCGTCTTGTAGGTTCTCAAGTTTCTAATAGTTTTCAGAGTGTTTGTTCGGAAATAGAAATGGAATTTGATAAAAGTATAGATTTATCTGAATATACTGAAGGGGAAGAAGATGAATTTACGGAACAAGCTCAATTGATATCTTTCTTATCTCAAGAGTTCCAAGCTTATTTTAGAGAAAATAATTATGAAAATAATGCACTTTCAATTGATGATATGAATTATTGTTTTATCCCCGAAGATAATGTTCCATGAAAATAAATGTATAGATGATAAAAAATGTTAAACAAAAAAGGTATAGAAGAACAAGGCACGGTTTTTCCCAAAGATAATATAACTAAGATAATAATTTTTTTGATTGTTCTCTCAATAGCAATTTTGATTATAATTCCAATATTGTCCGCTGAAAAAGAAGGTAGCACACTTTTAAATTTTGGTAAATATGTATTAGATATACTAACAGGTGGAACATAAATGAAAAAAGGAATTGCCCTTGAAACTGTAGTTACTTTCATAGCAGGCATTGTGTTTTTAGTTTTAGTAATTTTTGTTATTGCAACAACAGGATTGTTCCAAGCGTATATGGAACAAGCATCAGTTCTTTTCTGTACGTTTTCTGCATATTCAAGGGGAGCACTTATGGAAGTAGTTGAAGCGTTACTTCCATACATATATGCAATGATAATAATAATAGTCGCTTTGAGCGGAGGCACTCTTGCATACGGAGCAAAGTTTGGTGGTGCAGCAGCAGGTTCCCTATCTGCGGCGGGTGCTTCATTGAAAGCTACAGCACAAATTTTTGTAGCTGTTATGTTAGCTGCAGTTTTATCCTCAGCAATTTCAAATATACCAATATTCTGTAGCGTAAATGCTTTATCTGTAGAATCTCAACCAATAGATGATTTTGTAGGTGTTATAGGTTCAAGAAGCATAGATACTTTCAATACATTCGGAGGTGGAACATTAAATCCTTTGTGGGGGTTAGAACCCAACCCAAGAACATTTTATACGGTATATGTGGATTTGGAAGAAGAAGTAAATATGAAAGAAGTCTTATATCTTTCATATGAAACGTTTAATCATTCTTGGCCATTTAGAGATCCTTTGGATGAAGATTCAGAATTAAAAATCCATCTTTATTGTCCAAACTATTTAGGTAATGACCCAGAAAAGTGGGATTCTTGCAAAATTGAAAATAATTATATTTACATTATGTTTTTAGATAAAGTTCCATATGATACACTAAGTCCATACGGTTCTGATTTATGTAATATGCGTTTAGGAACGGTTAGAAAGGACTTTAGTGTAACTGAAGATGTTGTTGTGTGGTGTGTTACAAATGTTTGAAACTAATAAAAAAGGGGACGCACTTCAAATTTTAGTTATTTTTATTGTTGCAATTATCTCTCTTGCAATAGCCATTCTCATATTTATAGAGTTGGGGTTGTGGCGGAATTTGGCAACTATGATTTGTACAACACTAACTACAATTGGTTCATACATTAGGGGTGTTGCTGTAAGTTATCTTTGGAGAGCCTTTTGGGTAATATTAGGATTATTCTTGTTGTTAATGCTTGTTTTTGGAAAGTTATGCAGAAATCCAATAGGAGCTGTTATTTGTACAGC
>PWUQ01000059.1 GCA_003563585.1 Candidatus Parvarchaeota archaeon | reverse complement strand
TAAGTTGTGCCTTCAAGGTTTGAAATACGACGTAAGGTATAATCAGGAAGAGTGCCATAATCTAAAATATCTTCCCTTAGAGTTCGTAAAAAATCCTTATAGGGCATTAGTTCTTCATATTTTGTTAGATCAATAAAATACTTAAGATTGTTAAGGGATTTTTGTTCTAAGCTTTGCTCGCTTAAAGGAGCTGATCTATATTCTTTAAAAGATTTCACATCTTCATAAACTTCCCAAAAATTACTACTTAAATTAATTGATTTTTCTTCTTTCCGGACTTCTATTTTATTAAATACATCTTCAAGCGTAGCAGTATATGGGCGGGTTTTACTACCTTTTTTATATTTCATGCAATAAATATATAGCCTTCCTTTTTTTAAAAATACCAGAAGCTCATTTTCATTATATTTTTTAGAAACTTTTATTCGCGGTGGAAACGTTTTTAAAGTTTTAAATAGCTCAGGGTTCTCTGATTTTATTATTTCATATCTATTAAGTACTTTAGTGTAAAAACTGCTTTCTTCCAATTTATCTGGATTTTGCTGGATCCGCTTATAAAGAGCTGATGGAGATGGTTCTTCGTCTATATCAAAAATTTTTGCATCTTCACCTAATGCACTATGGATAAGAAACATTTTGTTGCTGGCAATTTCGCGAGATTTAACCAGTTCTGAACCTCTCTCTGTGGGAAAAAAATTTACAATAAATAGGTCATTAAAAACTTTTTTACTGATTCTATTAATACGACCTACTCTCTGAATTACCCTTACCGGATTCCAAGGGATATCATAATTGACCACCATACCAGCCCTGTTTAGATTAAATCCTTCAGAAATTTTATCCGAAGATAATAATATATCAAAATCATCATCTTGCTCTTCGTTAGAAGCATCAAAATTTTTATTAATTTTAGAGATTGTTTTTGCACCTAAACCTCCTGAAATAGTAAGTAAGCGGCCAGCAAAATATTTTTTTAGTTTTGGTTCCAAATATTTGACAGTATCAAGGTATTCTGTAAAGACAACCACTTTCCTTTTGGGCTCTCCATTTTTGGGTTTCTCATTTAAAATTTTTTTTAAATTGTTTACCAAGCATTCTGTCTTAGGATCATTTTTAACTAAATCTAGTTTCTTTAAATCCGTTAAAATGTTATCAAATAGAGCAAGGTCATCATTAATATGCTCAATAAATTCGTCTCTATAGAGAAGCTTGTCTAATTGATAGATTTGATGGTTTTTAGGATATTCCCCATTTTTAATCTTTTCTGAGTATTCATTAAGGTAAGCATCAATTTCTTCAGGGTCTTTCTCGTAGATTTTTTCAAGGAGATTTCTATCTAAAATATATTTGTTCGTTTTTTCGACAAATTCTAAAGCATTCTGGGTAATTTTTTTAAAGTTTATTATACTCTGCCTAAAGGAGCCAAATGAACTTTCAAATCTCTTAACCAATAATCTACGCATAAAATCAAATAAGTTTCTCTGTTGAATGAATTGAAAATTTTCATCCTTACTAAGAGATTCAGTTTTGATTTTATCTTTTAATACCCCGTATTCAAAAGGTCGGTATATTGCCCCTTTAAACTGTCCTCCTTCTTCGGGATCCCCAAAATAAACATTGATTATCCTATCATAGAATTCAGACTGTTGATTTGTTAATTCAAAAAACCATTCTTTGGGGTCTTCAATTTTGGATAAATTTTTAACCTCATCCTTATAATAGGGGTTATGTTTTAAATCCAGCCTATTTCGCCTTATTGTAACAGGTTCAATCACATCTCTTATTTGTCTTGCAAGATATTTTGATCTTTCTTTTACTTTGGTTAAATTGATATTACCGTCTCCAAAAAGCGCTTGGTAGTAATTTCGCGCTTTTTCTCTTTTAGTATAATCGGAAGAATTATGGTATTTTTTTATATAAGCCAACTTATCAAAAATGCCTTTAAGGGACCTAAATTTATTTACTAAATTATTTTCAAGGGTTATGGATGATTTCTTTGGCGTTATAAAAAGGTTTAATAATGATAGAATGTCAGCGGGCCTATTATTAAATGGAGTTGCAGTAAGCAATATTACTATTTTACCTCTACAAATATTTTTTAAATATTCGTAGCTTTTTGTATCTTGATTTCGGAATCGATGCACCTCATCGATAATTATAACCTCTATATCTTTAGCCTTTTTTATATAATCAGCAACACTTTCTAGTTCGCCTAAGGAACGGACCTCCCAGTCATATAAACCAAATTCTTCGATATATTTTCTCCAACCTGAATTTTTATTTTTCCCGCCTATAATTCCGGGAGGACAGATTACAAGACCTCGCTTTTTTAGCTCCCTTGCTACAGAACACGCAACAACGGTTTTTCCCAAACCGACCACGTCCGCAATAATAACACCATTATTTTTTTCAATAATTGCTAATGCTTGCTTTACTGCGTCTAACTGATATTGGTATGGGGTATAACCATTTTCTCTTAAAGTATTTATCAGCGAATCACCAATTTCTTTTTGCTCATATGAATCGATGTAAACTTTTAAAACCAGAACAAAAGCCTCAAATGGCGAAATATTTTTTATTAGAGTTTCTTGCTCCAATATTTCAATCAATCTATTCTTAACTTTATCTTCATCAGTTATTGGTACAGCATATTCCCATAAAGAATCAAAATATTTTTCTGCTTCATCAAATCCATAATCACTAATTTCAACATTAAATTCTTCCTGAGTTGAAAGGCCGAAATTTGT
>PWUQ01000093.1 GCA_003563585.1 Candidatus Parvarchaeota archaeon | reverse complement strand
GCCCTTCGATAGGTTCAGGATAAACTAACAGAAATCACCTTTTAAGAGAGATGGTTTTTTGCTTGTATTGAGTTTATCGAAATATTTGTAGTGAGCCTGTTGAAGTAGTAGAATAAAGCAATAATAATTAACCAAACAATTTATGAATAAAAAAATATCTTCAATAATCGCTTTTTCTATCATTATCGTTATTACCGGAATAGCAGGAACTGTTATTTTATTTTTTAGCCTTAATGTTTCTAAGGAAAGTATTTTTTATGGAATGGATGTTGAGCAAGAAATTTTTGAAATAAACGGACTTTCTAAAGAGTCATATATTATTCCAGAAGAGCACTTGGAAAAGATTTGGATTCATGATATTATGAGCAGGGCCAACATTTCTTTTAGTCCAAACCATGAACGTTTTGCCTATATTGTTCAAGGGGAAGAAAGCAATTTTGCAGTAATAGACGGTGAAAAACAGCCGGAATATAAAAGCATTAAATTAAAATGGATAGAAGATGCCGGAATAGGGGTATTTTTTAGTCCCGATAGCAGACATTTTGCTTATGTGGCTAAAAAAGAAAATAAAGAATTTATTGTGTTAGACGGAAAAGAGCATAAAAAATATGATAGAGTTAGTGGTTTGACTTTTAGTCCCGATAGTAAAAAGCTTGCTTATTTTGCTATAGAGGGAGAAAAAGTTTTTTTTGTGATTAACGAAAAAGAATATGACCATTATGAAATTTTTTCGCTATATGAACACGAAATTACTTTTAGTCCCGACAGTAAAAGAGTTGCTTATACGGTAAGAGAGGAGGGTAAAGAGTTTGTGGTATTAGATGCAGAAATACAGAATAAATATGATAGAGTTAGTGGTTTGACTTTTAGTCCCGACAGTAATAGCTTTGCATATAGGGCACAAGAAGGGGGTGAAGAGTTTATTCTATTAAACGGAGAGGAGCAGGAAAGATATGATTACAGTTCTCAGTCATTTTTTTATGAAGCAAAGACTGTTTTTCATCCCCAAACAAATAAAATTAGCTACGCAATGAAAAAGGGAGACACTACAGTGGTTATTCAGCAAGGAAAGGAAGGGATAGTTAATTATAATTGCTCTTCTCTTTTTTTTAGCTCGGATGGAGAACGTTATGCTTGCAGGGCTGAGATAGAAAAAAGAGAAGACCTTGAAAAAGAAATGGGGTTGTTATGGGGTAAAAAAAATAATTGTCTAATTATAGTAGACGGAGAAATAGATAAGATATATGATTGTAATTTTTATTCTTCACCAGAGAGGGTTATTTTCAGTTTGGATGGTAAAAAAGTGGCTTATGAAGTTTTAGAGCTTAATGAAGAAGGGGGTATGGCTGGATTTACTTATTTTGTAGTTGATGGGGAAAGACAGTCAAAAGAGAATGAATATGACATATATCAAGAAGGGTTCTTTGCGGGATTTTCTCCTGATGGAAATATTTTTGTTTATAATCTTGCTTCTTATTTTAGTGGCTCGAATAATCATTTTATAATAAATGACACGATAAGTATGAAGGATTGTTCTTGGGCAGGCAACCCGGGATGGGAAGAGGATAGATTTGTTTATAATGCTATTTGTAACAATAAAATAAAGAAAATAGTGGAGGATTTTAAAGAAAATTATTTTGAAGTAAGCGAAATTAAAGAATGATAAATTTAACTATAAATTAAAAAAATAATTTATGAATAAAAATATTATTATAATGGCTGAAAAAATAATTTTTTATATTTTTATGATTATTTTTTTAGCTTATTTTTTATATACTGCATCATTAATTCTTTTCATTGCGGGATCTATTTTAATTATAGGAATTTTTTTATTATTTAGCCTTTTAGTAAAAAGACAAAAATCAAAAGATATTAAGGTTGATAAAGAAGGAAAGTTTAAATATTATTTTAAAAATTTTTCAATATTTTTTACAATCGTTTTATTTGTTGGAATTATATTTTTTGGATATTATATACGTTCTTTTACTACCATGTCTGCTTCTAATGTAAAAAATATATTTACCGGCGAATGTAGGGAATATATTAACTCTCGTCGTTGGTATTATGTAGAAGATGAAACTTGTCGTGACTTTATTTTTAATAAACAGATACCAGGAAAAAGTACTGAAAAAGAAATTACAGAAATATTTGAAGTTTCTCTTCCTGTAGAAGTTTTAAATATTTTTCTTAACGAAGATGAATATAAAAGATTGTCGTTATACTATACAAGCGTAGGAGGAACATTAAAAGATAGTAGGGGGCAAGAGTTTGCTTTTGCCTATGGCAGAGATATAGATATAATCGATACTACTACGCCGGGTTGGGATAGGTATTATTTTTATATTGGAGCTGATTGCCCTGAAAAGCCAGGGGCTGAAAAAATTTTACATGGAAGCGAGGAAGAAGAGGGGCTATTGAAAATCTTAGAAAGCTGGGATTATTCTGATTGGCAACCGAAAAACCAATTAGATAACACAAAAGCTTTTGCTTTAATGTTTATAAGAGAATTAAAAAATGAGCTTGCGAGTGGTCGCTTGAATGGAATTTCTCCGAGCTCAGTGGAAATTAAAAAAGGGAAAATGAGCAGAACTTATCAAAGCAAAGATTTTAATTTTGAATTTAAGTTTCCGGAAAATTGGTTTATAAGAGAGTATGAAAATAATTTATTTCTGCAAAGACCCGAAAGTTTAATAATAAGTGGATTAGATTTGGCTGGAGCTAGCCCTCAAATTGCCCTAAATATAACAGTG
>PWUQ01000081.1 GCA_003563585.1 Candidatus Parvarchaeota archaeon | reverse complement strand
CCTACACAATCAGATACTTTTAATGCTTTTTGGGCAAGTCGTAGATTGTCTGGTGGACGCAATGAATTAGAAAATGGCGAAATTATATTTATTGATACTGAAAGACAACAAATTGAAAGCGATACGGACACAGATGGGAATAGATATGATTGTTTTAATGATGAATTTATAACTTTGGAACTTGGTAATAATGAAATTTTTATTACTGGAAATTGTAAAATACAGTTTTGGTTACAACCAAGAACAATCCAAGGGTAGAAGGAGGAGTTTAAATTGCCATATTCAGAACTTGATTTAACTGCGTCTAAATATAAACCAGAGATATATCTTGCGACTCCTCAAAAAAGAATTATAACTAAATTATATGATGCCTATAATGTAAACTTAATTGTCAAATTGGGTAAAATCAATGATCTTAATTTTAATATTCCTTATGATGTAGAAACAATGAATGATCAATATAGTTTTGATATAGAACAAGGTATAGAATTAACTCGTAGTGATGTAATTGATAAAATACAAGACAGATTTTTGGTTAAATTTCAATTTGGAGAATATGTTGAATGGTTTATTATTAGAAATCAAGAAAATATTGCAGATGAACAAAAAGATGATAAGGCTGTGAAATGTTTTTCTCTTGCTTATGAATTAAAAAATATAAAAATTATGCAATACAATGCTGTTTCTTATAATGTATTAGAAGTATTAAAAGGCAAACCATTTGATACAATTCCCGGTATTTTAAAAGATAGTTTATGGTCTGTTGGGCATATAGATGATGAACTAATGGATAAATATAGGGCATATGAATGTTCAGTTAAAAATGGCATAGATATTATGATCGAATTATCTGAAACGTTTGATTTTATTCCTATTTATGATACTGAAAACCGAATGATTAATTTATATCATGTTGATAATATTGGTGAAAATAAAGGGTTAAAATTTGATTATGGGAAATATCTTAATACTCTTAATGAAACAATAATGTCTGACGATATTATTACTAGATTAAAGGCATATGGCAGAGACATTTCTATTAGACGCATTAACCCTCTTGGAACAGATTATATAGATGATTATTCTTATTTTATGCATCCTTATGGAACATATGATGATGATGGATATAAAATAACTTATTCAAATTATATGAGCACTGAGCTTTGTGAGGCAATAAATACACATCAGGCAAAAATAAGGGAACGCACTCCTACTTTTACTACTTTAATTGGTAAAATTGAATTGCTTAATCAAATAGCAATTGCTAAAAATGCTGAATTAAGAGTAATGCAAAATGAATTGAAAAAACTCAAAGATAATTTATCTGTTGCTAAAAGAGCAAAAAGCGGTGGCACTACGATACAGTTTTTCCAACAAAAGATTAAGGAACAAGAAAAACTTATAGAAAGTCAGCGCACAAATATAGAAAAAATTATGGACAATATGAAAATAATTGGTAATCAAATTGATGATATAAAAGATGAGCTTGCTGAGAAAAATAATTATACAGCAGAATTGCTTGAAGAAAAAAGACTGTTTACTATTGAGGGCGATTTTATAGATACAAATATTATAGAAGAACATGATTTATATAAAGCTGCTGTATCATATTTCCAAGAAGTTAACAAACCAAAAACTAGTATTAGTATTGACATAATTGATTTTATAGATGTTCTTGAAGAAAAAGAAAATTGGGATCGATTAGTACTTGGCGATATTATGAAGGTAAAATATAACAAATTTAATGTTGATGTAAATGTTCGTCTGGTTGAAATCAATTATGATTTTGAAAGTGATAATATAAGTTTGATTATTACCAATGTAAAAGATTTTACTTTTACAAATGATAACGATTTGCTTGCAATGTTAATTCATCGTAATACTAACATCGCAAGAGCAGTTGTAGTTTCAAGACCTAGATGGGATAGAATTGATTTTTTAAGACAAACATTAGAAGATATTTTAAATAATCCTTGGGAGACGTTAAGGCTTGAAGATGAAATTGATTGGGGTACCGCTATTGATTTGGGTGCGCTATATGATGCGATAGAGCAAATAACTCTCCCTGAAATTGATATTCCTGATTATGATGATTTGTTTGGTGATTTAGCAGCGTATCTTGATGCACTTTTTGCTGACTTAGAATTCCCAGAATTTGAATTTGAAGAAGCAGACTTGGATCTCCTTATCGATACTTATTATGAATATATACTTGCTGACTGGAATGCTGCTGGATTTCAGTTTTATTTTGTTCAGCAGTATGAAGATGAACCTGCTGTGCAAATTTCTTTCCAAAAAGATGAGGGATATGATGGAGATTTTGATACCGCATCTTTTAAACCAGTAGCAGAACACATTAGAGACGGAGAGTTATATATTGGCTTAAAAATTTATTTTGAAGGAAGTAGTGTTCCAACTGATTTTGATGGCAAGGTTTCTGTTGCAGCAGTTTGCACTGGATTAGACGAATATGCAGGAACTTAATATATTAGTCTATAAAAGTTTTATTTTATGGAGGCGAGGGGGTAGGTTATGCCTTACGTATATACGTATGGAAGTGGCACGGAGAATGATCCTTATCAGGTTTGGGATATAGATGATTTAAATGGTATTAGAGATTATCGCGGATCAACATATCAAAACACCCACTTCAAACAAATGGCAGATATTGATTTAGATTCCCATGGAGATTGGTTGCCTTTAAGTTTTAAATATGATGAAGGATCAATAAATTGGGGTCGGTTATGGATATATTATGACGGCAATCACTATG